>CAZWUB010000092.1:0-13593 GCA_964637415.1 uncultured Rikenellaceae bacterium | reverse complement strand
ACGGAAGGGGTATCTGGGTTTATTCATTTCTTTATAACAATCTGAGAAAGGATCCCAAATACCTTGATACTGCAAAAAAAACAATTGATTTTGTCTTCAGGATAAAACCCTCCGGTGCAGCCCTGTGGCCGGCTTCATATACAAGGGAAGGGAGTCCGTTAAATGATTTTCCTCAGGACATTTATGGCGACCTCTTCATAGCGGAGGGGCTGGCTGAATTTTCAAAAGCGGTTCAGGACAACAGCTACAGGGTTCAGGCAAAGGAAATTATAATGAAATGTCTGGATCTTTATGACAATAACGATTTCAGCTATATTGTTGATTATGGTCCGGAAGCCGCTCCTGTTCCTGCACCGAGAGTGAGCGGCCACTGGATGGTCTTCCTCAGAACATGTTACTGCATGCTTTGCCACGGTCCTGACAGTGATCTGGAAAATATTGTGAACCGCTGCTATGATGCGCTGATGAATCATCACTACAATTCTGAATACGATCTTATTAACGAGGTTATGAATCATGATCTGAGCAGACCTGAAGGTCCGTTTTCACAATTTGTATATTGTGGCCATGTTATTGAAACAATGTGGATGATAATGTATGAAGCTGTCAGAAGAAAAGATCAACAGATGTTCAGCATTGCTGCAGAGAGATTTAAACGGCATGTTGAAGTTGCCTGGGATGATGTTTATGGAGGTGTCTTCCGTAGTCTTGTCAATGTAAATGATAATATCTGGAAGGTTGACAAAGTACTATGGGAGCAGTCAGAGGTGTTGATAGGAGCTCTGTATCTTTTGGAGCATACCGGCGATCAGTGGGCTTATCAGTGGTTCGATAAGATGTATAAATATGTTATAAATACATTTCCTCTTAAAAAATACGGGTTCCCTTTGTGGAATATCGATGGAGACAGGAAGGTAACCTTTGTCAGGAAGGGTGTGAGGATTGAAAATTACCATCATCCCCGCCACCTGATGCTAAATATACTAAGTCTGGAGAGAATTATACATCCCATATAATGAGCAGATTATTATTTAATTACGGGCAGACGGATATAACACCCGGGGAACCTGTGCGTCTGGCGGGTTATGCAAACCGGAAAGGATTGTCAAAGGAGATACACAGGCGGCTTACCTCCAGATGTGTGGTGATCAGACAGGAGGAGAAGATATTATGCCTGGTAGTCAATGATCTGATGGATGTAGATCCTGAAATAATAAATTCTGTTAAGTCAGATATTTCCGGAAAAACGGGTGTTGAGGAAGATTCAATCCTTATTGTATCAATTCATTCTCATTCAACCCCTGAAACTGAAAGAGGAAGATATGATGCCAACGATAGGTATATTGATCTTCTGAAAAAGAAGGTTACTGAAAATGCATGTTCGGTAATTAAGGGTGAATTCAGGGAAGCAGATATTTATTCCGGAAAGTCGGAATGTGATATTAATATTGCCAGGAGGGATATAAAACCCGATGACGGAAGAATGGCCTATCGTGTTGGTGACCCTGGCGGACTGACTGACAAAGAGGTGATGGTACTTCAATTGAAAGACAAAACAGGGGAGAAGAAGGTTACACTTTTCAATTATGCTTGTCATCCTGTGACGCTTGGATACGGGAGCAATTATATTTCAACTGATTATCCGGGAAGAGCCAGGGAGGTGGTTGAGGAAAAATTCGGTGGTATGGCTGTTTTTATCAATGGTGCGACAGGTGATCTGAATCCCCGTGAAACAGATCATACCGAACCGGAAGTTACGGATGCTGAAGGAGAAAAGCTGGGCAGATCGGTTATATCTGCCATGCTGACAAGGGATATGGCCGACTCGGATATGAAACTGCTATCTGAAACGGTCTATATACCTTTCAGGGACCAGGCAATAACAAAGGAACACATTGAAAACGAGGTCAGAAGAAAATATTCTGATGTAACTGAATTTTTTTCATGGAAGGAAATGCTCGAAAGGTGGAAAGGAAAAGTGTTTGAAATGATAGACCGTAATGAAACCGGGAAATATCTACATTTTAAGATTAATGCCCTGAAACTGGGCACTTCTTTAATGTTCTTTACCCAGGGCGAACTTTTTGTAAAATATCAGATTGAGCTTAAAAAACAATTCTCAGGGCACAATTTGTTTTGTATAACTTATGCTCACGGGACAGGAGCATATATTGCAACAAAAGAAGCATTTGATAATAAGAGTTATGAAGCAGATCAGGCATATATTTACGAATTGATGCCGTCTCCGCTCACACCGGAAATAGAAAAGATCTATCTCAAAGAGGCCCTGGATATTGTAAGGGGATTGATTAAATAATTCATGAAATACACAACATACGGTTATGGGAAGCATTGACTGGGTGGTAGTGATTGTTCTTACAGTCGCAACCATGTTTGTGGGTGTTGTTTACACCAGGTCTGCCGGTTCGAAAGGGCAGGAAGGATTTTTCACGGCAAACAGAAGCCTTCCATGGTGGTCGCTCGGTATATCCAATGCTGCAACATACCAGTCGGGGCTCGGGGGATTCGTAATGCTGGTCTTCCTGTATGGATTTTCAGGAAACTGGTTGTGGTGGGCACAGTGGATAATATGGATGCCTCTCGTTGCAATAATATGGTCAAAGATGTGGCAGCGAATGAGAATTGTGACAACTGCAGAACTTATTTCAATAAGATACGGAGGCAGAACATCTGTAATTGCAAGGAGAATATATGCCCTTGTTATGTGTTTCTTTTCAATGCTTACACTGGCATATATCACTGGCTTTTTTGCCAAGACAATAGGGCCTTTATTCCCGATCTCAATGGTTTCAATACTGCTGATCTTCGGTACAATAACAGTGATTTATACCCTTCTTGGGGGACTTATGGGTTCGGTGATGGTATCAGTTGTGCAGATGGTCGTTATGATCGCCGGAAGTCTGGTTTTTCTGGGTATCATAATTCCACAGAACGGAGGATGGTCAGAGATCATCGGTAAAGTAAGTGAGCTCAGACCTGAAGCCTTGTCCTTAAATCCTGTTTCTGATGTGACGCCACCACTTACGATAATGATGTTTGTAATACTGGGATTGTTTTTTGCAGGTTCTCCGAGTGCAGGGGAAGGGATGACTGCTCAGAGATTCATGGCTGCAAAGAATGAAGGACATGCTCTTGGCGGTCAGCTTTTCAGTACTTTCATTTCATTGTGCGTCAGGATAGTTCCCCTGGTCGGTCTTGGAATAATCTGTATCACTATGTTCTGGGCCGATGATCTTGTTCCGAAATACGGGCAGGCTCCGGAGGGATTCAGAATGCTCGGAGATCCGGCTTTTGCATGGGGATCGATTGTTAAGTACAGTAGTCTCCCTGTCGGATTCAGGGGATTGCTTGTAGCAACTGAAGTCGCGGCATATATGTCAACACTGAGTGCTTTGATTAACTGGGGAAGCAGTTTCATAGTCAACGATTTTTATAAAGGGATCAGGCCTGACATCAGCAAAAAGCAGGAGGTGACTATAAGCAGGATAACCACTCTTGTACTTTTTCTTGTGGCATCAGTAATAGCAATATTGTTTGTTGATAATATGGTCAGCTGGTTTCTCTTCATCAATTCAGTTGTAATAATATTCTGGTTACCGCTGGCATATTTCAGGTTTTTCTGGCCGAGGTTCAATGTATGGGGCGAAATGACAGCTACTGTTTTGGGTCTTCCACTTACAATTCTTTTCTGGTTCATCCTCGATTTTCAGAATAAGCCTGTCTGGCAGGGAACAGGAATGTTGTTCCTGATAGCGATTTCAGTAATTACTCTGGTTACCCTGATTACTCCCGCGGAATCGGATGATACACTAAAGGATTTCTATCTCAGATGCCGTCCTCCGGCAGGATGGCGAAAACTAAGGCTGAAGTATCCTTTGCTGCCGGCACATGACTTGTCGCTTCGCTCGCAGATAATTGATTGTCTGCTTGGAATAGTTGCATGTTTTGGCCTGGCTATGGCGACAAATGCAGCATTTGTCGGTAACTGGCTCATCATTATTTCAGGAGGTCTGTGTGCGATAGTCTTTGGAGGCTTATTAATCAAAAGATCATTTTCAAAAAGGAAGAATGAAATTCATCCTGTTAACGCTTCTGTTTAGTTTTGTCTTACAGGCATCAGAGGCACAGATTTTACCGGGTTTCAGGCTTTCAGGAAGCTTTGATGAGCAGCAGCTACTAATTGAAGATCCGGGAAACGATACCCGGATACTTATAAATGCACCTGTGAAGGGATTCGGTAAAAAGGACAAGGTCCTGTTGATTTACTATGCTTTACCTAACGGCAGCACAATCGAACATACATTCGGAAAGAAAAATGAGGAAGGGGATGATTACCGCTTCGACCTGCAACATATTGGTGCACAGACCCGCTTCCTCAGGAAGGTAATAAAAGACAGGACTATTGTAGTCGCATATCTTGAAAATTCAAGGTTGAGCTGGCCTTCATGGGTGGCCAATACAACAGATCCCCGAAAGAAGATCAAAGCTATTGTTGATCAGGTCACAAATATATTTACACAGTGGAGACCGGAGATTGTACTTAATGGTCACAGCGGAGGCGGCAGGTTTATTTTCAGCTATATCGATTCTGTCGATGAGATACCGTCGGTAATTGTCCGGATAGCCTTCCTTGACAGTACCTACGGGTATGAAGATACACTTCATGGTAAAAAAATAACAGGTTGGCTCATGTCGGACAGGAATCGATATTTATGCACCCTGGCATATAATGACAGTGTTGTGATCTATAACGGAAAACCTCTTGTTTCACCCACAGGAGGAACCTGGTACAGGAGCAAAATGATGAAAAATTATCTTTCCGGCTATTTCCATTTCAGGGAAAAGGAAATAGATTCATTACAATGGAGCATATCACAGGGAAGAAGGATAGAATTCATCCTGAAACCAAATCCCGGAGGGAAAATTTTTCACACCACCCAGGTCGAACTAAACGGATTCATCCACAGTATGCTCAGCGGAACAAGGCATGAAGAGAAAGAGTATTCATATTTTGGCAAGAGAATTTATACGGAATTTATTTCCGACCTTTAAAGCAATTCATAAAGTTATAATTTAAATTATTGTAGCAATGCAGTACAGAGAATTGGGAAATACCGGGATTCAGTTATCTGCCATCGGGCTTGGATGTATGGGAATGAGCCATGCTTATGGTGAAAGAGATGATAAGGAGTCAATTGCGACACTTGAAATGGCAATCGATCTTGGGATCAATTTCTGGGATACAGCGGATATTTATGGTAGCGGTGACAATGAAATACTGATATCTGAAGTACTTCCGCATCACCGCGATAAAATATTTATTGCAACTAAATTTGGCTTCCAGGCTACTCCCGATGATCCTTTTTTTCTGGATGTATCGCCTTCGTATATGAAAAAGGCCGTTGATGCGAGTTTAAAGCGGCTGAAAATTGAAACAATAGATCTGTATTATGCTCATCGTCTTGATCCGAAGGTGCCCGTTGAAGAAATGATCGGTGCAATGAGTGATCTTGTAAAAGAAGGGAAAGTCAGATTCCTTGGTTTGTCAGAGGCATCGGTCAGTTCAATCCGGAAAGCATGTTCTGTCCATCCGGTATCCGCACTTCAGAGTGAATACTCACTGCTTACACGTGATGTGGAAAGTGAGATACTTCCTTTCTGCAAAGAAGCCGGAATAACTTTCGTTCCTTTCAGTCCGCTCCACAGAGGACTGATTACGGATAAGCTTGAGGCAGAACAAATAGGTGATAAGGATTTCAGGAAGGAGCTTCCGCGATTTTCAGGAGAATATTGGGAAAATAACCGGAATCTTGCAAAAGCATTTGCCGGTCTGGCTCAGGATAAAAGTTGCACACCAGCACAGCTGGCTCTTGCCTGGATACTTGCTCAGGGGGATCATATAATCCCCATCCCTGGTACTAAAAAGAGAAAATATCTTGCAGAGAATGCCGGGGCGGCAGATATAAAGCTTACAGTGGCTGATTTGAAAGATATTGAAAATTTGCTTGCACGGTTTCCTGATATCGGCCCAAGGTATACAGAGAAATTTTCCAAAAGAGTTGATAAGGAATAACATTGGTTTAATATCTTATAGATTATGAAGAACAAACTCATATTATTTCTTGCCCTCCTGTTGACTATTACAACAAACGCGCAGGAGAGGAAACAGCCGGATCCCATACTTTCTGCAATGCATTCAATTTCGAGTCACGATCTGCTTGAATACGTGAAGGTACAATGTGATGAGAAATATGCCGGCCGGCTTACCGGGACTGCTGAATATCAGGAGTGTGCTGAATGGCTTGCCTCGATGTTCAGGGAATGGGGATTAAAACCTGCCGGAGAAAACGGTACATGGTTCCAGTGGTTTGAAATACCTTATACACTTGTTCATCCTGATTGCGGTGTTTCGCTTCACCTTAAACAGGGAAAGGAAGGTACAATTCTCAAAAATTATAAATATGTTTCTGAATATATGCCCGGGTCGACATCGGGAAGCGGAGAGGTCACAGCTGAGGTGATTTATGCAGGATACGGTATAACTGCACCGGAGATTGGCTATGATGACTATGCGGGAATAGATGTAAGAGGGAAGATCATTCTCATTGAACCTGAATCTCCTGTATCTCCGGGAGAAGGTGCTGAAAAGTTCAATCCGTGGTTTGAACATTCCTTTCATCAGACAAAGCTTAATAATGCTGTTAAACACGGTGCTGTGGGGATGCTTTATAATTACGGGCCTATCGGGAATCCCAATAATGCTTACAATAAAGATTTTATCTATGTCCATATTGGCAGTGAAGCGGTAAACGACATTTTCGCCGGAACCGGCAAATCGCATGAAAAGGTTATTTCATCGATAAAGGAAAATCTGAAACCTTCATCATTTAATACCGGCAAAACTGTAACAATCAAAATGACAACCGAGCATTTTGCGGACGGACGCGGGAGCAATATTATTGGTCTGCTTGAAGGGACAGATCCGGTTTTAAGTAAAGAAGTAATTATAATCGGGGCACATCTCGATCACCTTGGACGTTGTTATGAAATAATCCCGGGGGCAAATGACAACGCTTCGGCGGTTGCTGTAATGATGGGTGTTGCAAAAGCTCTTACGGAACACAAAATCAGTCTTAAAAGATCGGTCCTGTTCCTTTCTTTCGGTGCTGAGGAGCAGGGTATTATTGGATCAAAAGTTTATCTTGATGAACCGGTTTTCCCGCTTGATAAGAGTATTCTTCTCAACATGGACGGGGTGGGGATCGGTCATTCAATAAATGCAAATGCCGGCCTGAATTTTCCTGAAATGTGGAAGTTTGTTGAAGAAGCGAACGAAAAATATATTCACCGGGTGCTCACAACAAACTATTTTCCCAACCTTGGCAGGCCCAGGCTCGATGCTGCAAGATTCCTGAGCGCCGGTGTCCCGTCTCTGAGCTTTGCAACATACGGTTCAAGAAATATCTATCATCTCCCGGGGGATAATCTTGATATTATCAAACCGGAGATAATGGAAGATATGGCACAGCTGCTGTTCATGACAGTAGTTAATATGGGTAATTTCGAGGGATCTCTGTGCCCTGCGCCCTGAGCCCTGAGCTCATCGCTCACCGCTCACCGCTCATCGCTCTTTGCTCTGTGCCCTGTGCCCTGCGCCCTGAGCTCACCGCTCATCGCTCATCGCTCACCGCTCATCGCTCTTTGCCCTGAGCCCTGCGCTCTGCGCTCTGAGCCATCATCTGCTCACATCATACACGAATATCTTATCCGCATGCCTGATATAAAGCTTTTTCCCGCAAATGACAGGATGGGCCCAGTGCATGCCTGTTCCGCCTGACGGAACCTTAAATTCCCCGGTTACTTCATATTTATCAGGTATGGCTCTGACAAGTTTCATTGTACCTCTCTGGTCGAGAGTGTACAGCATACCATCGGCATAAGTGATACATCCCTCGTCGTTTGTAACTTTCCACATCTGTTTTCCGGTCATCACATCGAGGCAGTGCCAGCCCCTGGATCCCCTGCTTCCTGATCCGTATACATAGCCGTTATGCAGGATAACTCCTCCATGGTGATTGTCCATAAGCTTAGATTCCCATATTTTTTCAGGTTTGATCTCTTTCCCTGATATATTAAGCTTATAGAGCATACTACCCTTTGCATAGCCGCTGGAAATGAAAACATAATCCCTGAAAAGCACCGCATCACCAATGTTGCACTCCTGCTGGTTTATCACATCGACAGTCCAGAGGAGTTGGCCTGTTTTTACGTCAAGGCCATAATAACAGACTGCACTTGCTCCTGTAACCTGCTTATAACCGCCTATTTCTCCTGTTACAGCTGATGTATATCCCTCCACGCCCGGGATCTGATTATTTGCCCAGATGAGTTTCCCTGTTTTTTTATCAAGACAGATCTGGTGTCCTTTTTTACCAGCCGGTCTTACATAAAGATTATTCCCGTCGATCATTACAGATTCGGCGTACCCGTATTCCGGTACCGGAGCGCTGAATTCCTCCATCAGATCCCTTTGCCAGATCTCTTTTCCTGTTTTTGTCTCGAATGCAATTAGTCTGCCCAACTCGCCAAGAAAGTAAATGACGCCATTATCAAAGGTGGGAGTGCTTCTCGGTCCGGTATAGGAACTGGCCCATGATGCTGTTGTTGTCCAGGCTTTGCCTACAGGTTTTTTCCAGATAAGTTTTCCTTTAAGATCGTAAGCATAAACAAAAGGCTGCCTGTTGACTGAACCTGCAGTATAAAGCATTCCATCTGCAATTGAGACGGAACTGTAACCTTCTCCCAATCCTTCCATAGTGATCAATAGCCGCGGGCCACCGGAAGGCCATTTCTGAGCCAGACCGGTCTCGGGAGATTTGTTCGTACGGTCGGGCCCGTGGAAACATGGCCATTCATCAGTCGATTGGGCTGTCGCATTGTTATTTGACGTAATCAGAAGAATGCAAATAACAATAGCTGTGAACAAAGCAGGAGTAACCTTTGTATTTCTTTTGTAAATTTCTGTTGCTGATCTCATTATTCAATTCTTTAATAGTTTGAGTAAGCAGACTAAAATAATTAAATCTGATCAATAAACATGACTTTCCTGATTTAACGGGAATTCTTTCTTCTGAACAATCTCTCGAGAAAATGTTTCTTTTTTCTTTCAACTTTATAAAAATCCTCAACTTCTTTCTTTTTAAGGATGTCCATGAGCTTATCCAGGAAGCTATCTTCTATAAAATCAGGGCAGTCAAGGGCTCCCTGTAGTTCCGGAGGCAGATCAGGGAAGGGTGTTATGAACTGTTTTGCAGTTTCCTTATCCGATTCTGTCTTTTTAAGTGTTAATGCCACAAGAGGCAAAGCCAGGGTACTACCTGTTCCAAGGGAAGAGCTGTTAAAATGTATTGACGGTGATGAAGCGCCTGCTCTTGCAACAATTGTAAGCTTCGGATTGAAAGCCGCAAACCATGAATCGGCATAGTTTTGAGATGTTCCTGTTTTGCCGGCAAAGGGGGAGTTAACTCTGTAGACTGTTCTCATTGAGCTTCCGGTACCCTCATTGATTGCTTTTTGAAGAATGGCGCTTATGAGGTGGCAGGATCTTCCGGTGAGTATTTTCGGGGATACCCTGTCCGGATCATTGAGATAAATGATATGACCATCGGGGGCAATAATCGATGCTATTGACCAGGGTTTTACGATATAACCTCCATTTGCGAAAGCCGAATAGGCTGCAGCAATTTCCTCTAAACTGGCTTCAGCAGTTCCAAGTGCGAGTGCAGGGGTATTTTTCAGCGGAAAAGAAAATCCCATTTCTCTCCACAATGAATCGAGTTTTTCGAAACCAAGTTCGCGGAAAAGACTGAAAGTGGGAATATTCATTGATCTGACCAGAGCTCCGGCAAGTGAGTATTTTCCTCCATAGCTATGGTCGAAATTTTCAGGGCTCCAGTCCTTATATTCTGAAAGGACAAGTGAATCATTATCGAGATAATTACAGGGCTCCATTCCCTCCTCAAAGGCAAGTGCATAAAGGATTGGCTTGAAAACGGAGCCAAGTTGCCTTCTCGCAAGTATCTGGTCATAGGGCTGGGTAATAAAATCTATCCCTCCGACCCATGCCCTTACAGCACCCGACTGGGGATCAATTGCCAGTAATCCTGCATGAAGTGTTGTCAGAGCACGGCTGATACTGTCTCTTACCGAAACAGAATCGGGATATGATCCTTTCCAGTCAAAGATAATCTGACGATTTATCTCATCAGCCCTGTGAGAAAGATTTTTATCATTCAGAATGGATTTTGTTATTTCTTTAAGTTTAATTTTACCGGAAGGAGTGTTGTATTGATCCCGCAGACGTTTTTGCATACCTGCAAGATGAGCAGCAAAGGATTGTTTTGCAAAATTCTGCAGAGCCAGATTAAGTGTTGTTGTAATAATAAGACCATCTTTCTCAGGGTCCCACACCCTGCCCGAAGAAGAAATAGTATTTTTAAGTATCTCATTAACTTCTCTTTTCACCTGAAACAGAAAATAATCTGCAGTACCTTCAGATTCAGCTTTCCTGTAATTGAGGGTCATCGGTAGTTTTATCAGCGAGTCCGCAACAGAAGAATCCAGGTAATTATATTTTTCCATTTGTTTCAGGACAACATTTCTCCTGGTCATTGCATTTTCAGGATTTAATGCCGGATTATAACGGGTGGTGGCTTTGAGCATACCGATCAGCATTGCTGACTCTTCAATCCTGAGTGCTTCGGTTATTTTATTGCAATATCTGGCTGCTGCTGCATCAATGCCATAGATGTTTTCTCCGAAAGAAACAGTATTAAGGTACAGGGAGAGGATCTCTTCTTTTGTAAAAGTCCTTTCAAGCCGCCTGGCAAGAATCACCTCCCGGTATTTGTTGACAAAAATCGAAATCCCGCCATTCCCTTTTCTGCCAAACATGTTCTTTGCCAGCTGCTGGGTTATTGTGCTTCCTCCTCCCGATCCTGATCTGTTCAGTAGCACGGTTTTTAGTAAAACCCTTAAAAGGCTCCTTGAATCGACACCATCATGTTGAAAGAAACGAACATCTTCTGTTGCGATCAGAGCTTTTACCAGGTGTGAAGGCAGTTGTTCATAAGTTACATTAGTACGGTTTTCACTATAAAACTTACCTATAAGAAGACCTTCGGCAGATAATACTCTTGAGGCTTCGGCATTTTTGAAATTACGCAGCTCCTCAGTGGTCTGCAGATGTCCGAAGGCTCCCAAATATACCAGGATAAAAAAGATAAGAGGTATTGTGATAAGAACCACAACGATAATAATCAGTGATTTCCAGTTATTCTTAATCCTTTCTGAATGATGCATGATTTAAAACGGGGAAAAAGTCCTGATGGTATTCATTTGCCTTCCCGAAAAGTATTCGTTACTTATCATTCTCTTTTACAGGACCTTTAAATGGATTGATGTTTGCATTGTGTTACCACGAGTCAATTTAATTAAAAAATAATTCACATATTTATACCGCCAATAAGCAGGAAACAAATAATGAAGATTTCTTACAGATATAAAACCGGGAGTTTAATTCTGCTTGTTTTCACATTTCAATTACTCATTTCATATTGTGCAAAAAGGATCTACCCTGAACAGTCATTTGCAAATATTGAAAACCGGGCTGAAAGAAGCATGCTTAAAGAGTTTCTTGATTCGGGCGTTGAAAAAAAAATAAATACAGGAAATATATCTCCCGACGACATACTTAAAACCGCCCGACAATATCTTGGTGTCCCTCATTGCATGGGCGGTACAACAAAAAAGTGCATGGATTGTTCGGGATTACTTGTAACTGTATTTGGCAGGTATGATATAATTCTCCCGCATAACTCGGAAGAACAGGCCAGATATGGGGAAATTATTACAGATACAGACAGATTAAGAAAGGGTGATCTGGTCTTCTTTATAAGATCATATAATACAAGCCGGTTCATTACTCACTCAGGAATATACTCAGGTAATAATGAATTTATTCATACCTCTTCCAGCAGGGGTGTAACTGTTACATCACTGAGTGACAACTGGTGGAATGATAAGTTCATTTTCGGTACAAGGATATTCAATTAAATTTTTTTTTCCACCAAGACACTGAGACACTAAGGAATACAATACATTACGAATAATGAAGGACAAAACAGATTAAAATATAGCTATGATGAAAAACATGAGATTTTTAGGTTTGGCACTGGTTTCTGTGTTTATTTTCGGTTTTGCTACCGAAAAAACTTATGATTCGAAGAAAGCCTGGAAAAAGCTTTATCCTAAGATACTGAAGCAGATCAAAGCTCCGGTTATTAAGGGCGGAACTTATAGTATTGCAGATCACGGAGCTGTTCCCGATGATCCTGAATTTCTGAATCATAAGGTTATAAACTCAACAATTGAGCTTTGCAGTAAAAATGGTGGAGGAACTGTTACTGTTCCGAAAGGAACATGGCACACCGGTCCGCTGATTATGAAAAGTAATGTAAATCTTCATATATCTGAAGGCGCTGTATTGCTGTTTTCTGATGATATTGACCAGTATCCGGCTGTTCTTACAAGATGGGAAGGAATGGATTGTTACAATACTTCACCGATGATATACGCGTTTGATCAGCAGAACATTGCGATCACCGGTAAAGGAACAATCGATGGAGGATCTTCTGTTAAAAACTGGTGGGGTATGAGAAGGCTGGCTGCTGTTCCCGGCAGGGAACTAAGAGGCAGACCTCTTCTGATGGACTGGAACGAAAAGGGGACTCCTGTTGAAAAAAGAATAATGGGTAAGGGTGATAATATGAGACCCCAGCTTATTAACTTCTATAAATGTAAAAACATACTGATACAGGATGTTACTCTTACCCGTCCTGCTTTCTGGACAATCCATCCGCTTATGTGTGAGAACATAACAGTCAGGGGTGTGACAATGAATACAGTAGGAGCTCCCAACGGTGATGGTTGTGACCCCGAATCGAGCAAGAATGTACTTATTGAGAATTGTTTCTTCAACACCGGAGATGATTGCATTGCTATTAAGTCGGGACGTAATTTTGATGGCCGGAGATGGAATATACCGAGTGAAAATATTATTGTCCGCAATTGCCGTATGCAGAACGGACACGGAGGGGTTGTAATCGGCAGTGAAATATCAGGAGGCTATAAGAATCTATTTGTCGAGGATTGCGAGATGGACAGTCCGTCGCTCGACAGGGTTATCAGAATAAAAACAAATAATTGCCGTGGTGGTGTTATTGAGAATATTTATGTCCGGAATGTAAATGTTGGTCAGTGTCGCGAAGCAGTGCTGAAGATCAATCTGGTGTATGAACCGGCAGAGAATTGTACAAGGGATTTCCCTCCGCTTGTAAAAAATGTATATCTCGACAATGTAAAGTGTCAGCAGAGTCGATACGGGGTATATATTGCCGGTTTTGAGGATCTGAAAAATGTATTGAATATCAACCTCCTGAACTGTACCTGGACGAACGTAAAGGAAAATAACAGACTTGAAGGTCTTATTGAAGGCCTTGCCTTCAGAAATAC
>CAZWUB010000091.1:0-13694 GCA_964637415.1 uncultured Rikenellaceae bacterium | reverse complement strand
CCGTTAAAATCAAAATTATATCATGATGAAAAAACGTTTAATAATTACTTGTTTAGTTTGTTTTTGTATTTCAGTAGTGAATGCCCAGGTCCTCGGCCTGAAGGGAGGATTATCATTTGCCAAAGGAAGATATGTTCTTTATGAATTTGAGACATCCTCCGGCAGCCTGTTTGGTGTGAACAGCGGTATTGTGGGTGAGGTTCCGCTATCCGATGCACTCTCACTAGGGTCGGGAATTTCCCTTATTAAAAAGGGAACAAAAAGTGATGTCTATAAAATTCCTGTAAGATATCTTGAATTTCCTTTAAATCTTGTCTACAGAGCTGACTTTGTTACATGGAAATTATTTGCCCAGGCCGGACCATATGTGGGAGTAGGAATATCTGCCAAAAAGAAGAGCAATGTTACCGATAAGATAGAATTCGGACCTGAAGCAAGCCAGTTCAAAAGAATAGATGCTGGCATAAATATCGGTTGTGGATTTGAGATCAATAACCTGCAGATAGGAGTAAATTATGGCTATGGAATACCAAATATTTCACATGCATACCGTGAGGTGATAAGAAACAGGGTCTTCAGTGTTTCTGCTGTTTACTTTATTGAGGATCTGGGAGATTTTTTCAACAGTATCGGGGGGTTGTTTTAATACCTGTCATCTAACCAGCCATCAGCAATCATAGCCATTTATGATACTGTATTCTTATGATATTCTGATTCCTGCAAGTAATTTTCCACCTTCATCATACCTTCTTCTCAGGAATTGCTAATTTCAGGGCAATTTTTAAATAAGTAAACCGGATAATTCATATGCTATATGGTCCTTGCAGCTACCTTCGTATTTTTCAGAAAGATCAATGAATCAAAGAGATTAAATCACCGGTAAAACAAATAATTATAATTATGAAAACCAGAATTCCCGGAATAGATAACCTGCAATTCAGTGACAATACTGACAGTTTCCTGTTAATCGCAGGGCCGTGCGTAATCGAATCAGAACAAATTGTAATGACAGTAGCAGAACGTTTGAGTGAGTTATCCGGAAAATACAGAATACCCTTCATTTTCAAATCATCATACCGTAAAGCTAACAGGTCGAGAGGAGATTCATTCAAAGGTTCAGGAGACCTTGAAGGCCTGAAAATTTTAGAAAAAGTAAGAAAAAGTTTTGCGGTACCTGTAATCACCGACATACATAATCCCGAAGAAGCCGCATTTGCTGCAAGATACGTCGATGTATTGCAAATACCTGCTTTTCTGTGCCGTCAGACGGATCTGCTTGAGGCTGCTGCTGCAACAGGAAAATGGATAAACATCAAGAAGGGACAATTTCTTTCGGGTAATGCAATGCAGTTCGCTGTAAAGAAAGTTGTTGATGCAGGTAACAATAATATTATGCTTACTGAAAGGGGGACCACCTTTGGTTACCAGGATCTTGTTGTTGATTTCCGGAACATACCTGAAATGAAAAAGAATGAAGTGCCTGTTATTGTCGATATCACACATTCCCTGCAGCAACCCAATCAGGCATCAGGTATAAGCGGCGGAAATCCGGCGATGATAGAGGTGATCGGAAGGTCTGCAATTGCGGCAGGAGCTGATGGTGTATTCATAGAGACACATCCGGATCCCCCTTCAGCCTTATCGGACGGGGAGAACATGCTGAAGCTCGATAAAATGGAAGAGCTTCTTATTCAACTTATTAAAATTAAAAATGCTGTAAACAGCCTGTAAATCCTGAATCCTGCCCCAGACAATTCTAAAAAGGATTGTAATATTTAAGTTAAAAATTTGTGGTTCCATCCGACCCTTTAATAAATAGTTGTTGTATGCAAAACAAAATCAGGGATATTATAGAGAGAGAGGCTGATGCAATAAGGAACATCCCGGTGTCGGATGACTTTGCAAAGGCAGTTCAGCTCATTCATCATAATGTACATGAACTAAATGGCAAGCTCATTATAAGCGGAATGGGTAAAGTCGGCCAGATCGCGGAGAATATTGCAACTACATTCTGCAGTACGGGAACGCCGGCAATATTTCTTCATCCGAGTGAAGCCCAGCATGGTGATCTGGGTATCCTGCAGGAAAATGATATTCTTCTCGTAATTTCAAATTCAGGCAGGACAAGGGAAATAATTGAACTGATCGGTCTGGCAAAAGCTTTGTATGCCCAAATTCCGGTAATAGCAATAACCGGTAATGCCAGTCCTTCCTTCCTTAATGAACTGAATTGTATTATCCTGACAGGAAATCCTAAAGAAGTCTGCCCGCTTGATCTGACACCCACAACATCAACGACAGTAATGACAGTTATCGGGGATATTCTTGTTGTAATGATGATTGAAAAGATAGGATTTACAGCAGGTGATTATGCAAAGAGGCATCACAGCGGATATCTGGGAGATAAGTCAAGAGAAGCAGGGAAAACTCTGTCCCGGTAAGGAACAGAATTTTCCATTTTCCGAATTGAACATTGACCTCATACCTGAGTGTGATTTTGTTTTGTAATGGTATAACTCCATGATCATATTTTCAGGGCAATACCGATATTGAGGTATGAAACGCCATAACCCAATTCAGCCATAATTATTTGCTTAACAATGCCGGTAAGGGCAATTTACAATTACTGCTTTATCGGAGAATATCCCATATTCTTCTGCCCGGCAACAGCCTTTCTTGCCGCTTCGAGATGAAGAAATAGTTCATGGTCATAGACAGGCTTTAAGGAGTCACATTTTTCAAGTAACTTAAGTGCCTCTTTGTTTTTACCTTGTTTATATAATCCCCAACCCTTGGTATCTAAATAAGAATAGTTATCAGGCTCTGATTTCAATGCTCTTTCAACGAGTTCTAAACCTTCTTGCACGTTTCGGTCTTTATCAATAAGAAAGTAAGCCAGAAAATTAAACCTGACTGGATTCCCGGTATCAAAGGATAAGGCTTGTCGATAATATTCCTCTGCTTTATCCAGAATGCCCGCATCAGAATAAATGTATGCCATAATTGTTGTTATCTCCGTCTCAGGGTATGAATTTTCTTTAAAAAAAACTATGAGTTTCCTGATATAATCATTTGCAGTAACGGTATCGCCTTCAGTTAATGACAGGATAGCATGATAAATGAATAGAGAAGGATCATTGGGAAAGTCCTGTTCTGCCTTTTTAAATAGTTTTTTCGCTTTCTTATACATGCCGGTTTTATGGTATGAGCCAGCAAGATTTGCGTAATTAAAAGCCCAGTATGGCTTTGTGCCCCATTTCTCATATATTTCAAGTGCCTTTTCAAGTTCAGGGATAGCTTTGTCATATTGATAAAGTTGACCGTACTCGTTTCCCAAATTGGATAAAACAGTTGGGCTCTGATCATCATAATCCAGTTGCTGCCTCAGATATTTTATCACTTCACGAGGTGTTTCAAAATATTCAGCATAAACTCTATTTGTCTTGATCTGTTGCAGCACGGGCATCTGATCTCTCTTCTTATAGGCTTTGAGAGCCCATTTTTTTGCCTCATCATACTTACCTTCATTTCCATTTGCTATGGAGATAAGTGTAATGGCATCAAAAAAGTTTGAGTCAATGGAGACTGCTTTATAAAGCCATTCAAGAGCAGAGAGGAAATCCCCTTTTGAAAATTCGTTTCTTCCGTAAATGAAGTACCTCAGGGCCTCGGGTGAACCAGTAGATACATTATGCCCAATATAATCAGGTAAATCCTTCTTTAGCTCAGATATTATAAGAAAATTTTTAATCAATACTGAAAGTGAATCAATTATGGGAAGGATGTTCTCCGCTTTTCCTTCAAGCTGAAAAGATTTAAAGGACTCTTCTGTTTTTGAATCAATTACCTGTGCATTCACCCGAATTGTATTCCCTGCCTGATTTATATTACCATAAATAAAGATATTAGCATCAAGTTTCTGAGATATTGTACTTGCAACTGAAGGTGTGATTGAAGAATAATTAATAAGACCTTTATTCTTTAAAAGATTTTCAACTGATTCTGTCTGGCTTACTTTTAATTCATCGGAGTAGTTCGACAGAGACGTAATAAGGTTAAATTGAATACCATCCTGCCACACATTCCATATGGTATCATTTGTCATATTCTGAAACGGCATTACAGCAACAGATATTCTCCCACCTGAAGATTTAAGTTCATCCAGTTTGTCCTTTTTGATAATTTTCGGATAAATCAGGATTGCAGCGATCACTAATATCGGACTAAAAGCTATTATGGATATTAATTTGTGCTTACCTGCCTTTAAAGGTTTCTCCTGCACCTTGTTCCTCTCCTTTATTGTTACTCCCTCCAGAGGCTCCTTCCTTAACCGGATCATTTCTTCATCAACCTCAGTTTTATCGATTGTAACGATCTGTTTATACTTCAGATACCACCTGATAATTGTTGAAAGATTATTAAGAACCGGTTTTACCTGTTCAGGATCAAAGTCTTTTGGATGGGCACCATAAGCTGACAGACTATTCAGGTGATCCATTGATGTGATAATATTGGAAGGAACTTTTTCCTCTTTATGAAGCTTATCAATGATCCCTTTCAGAGGTTCTGTTTTTCGGGGCCTTTTGAGTTCACATTTACAAAGATCGGTTATTATAACTTCCAGGCTCCTTCTTGAATAAAGGAGAATCATGTTCTCATCCCCGGCTTTGATCAGCCGTTCCATTTCCTTCTCCAGATCGGGTAACTTACCTTTGAAGAATTTATAAAGTCTTTCAAGCTCGTTTATTTCTGAAATCCAGATTGCCATTTGGGGAGGTGTGGTTTAGTTTGATAGTTTCCCTCAAGCTCATCACTTATTTGGAAATATATTGTTCAGGGAAAATGCCAATATTTAATAAGAGTTGTTTGATTCGTGTTTACTGTATTGGCTAATTCATATATTTGCAAATGTATAGTATTATTTTTACGTTCAGACCACATTTATCAATATATTTTAAAAATCATGGGAAATAACTCAGTTGAAAGCACAACCCCGGTGTATACTTTAAGTGTTACAGCAGATCTTTCAGGGATCCCTGCTCATTCAATAAGACAATACATTGATAAGGGGTTGATGATTCCTTTCAAGAAAGAGTCAAGCCGGAACTTATTTTCTCAGGTGGATATTCAGAGACTAAAATATATTCATAAATTACTTGAGAAAGATGGTCTTAACATTTCAGGCATCAGGTCTTTGCTGGCTCTTATTCCCTGCTGGGCAATCAGGCAATGCTCCATTGAGGAGCGTGTAAAATGTCAGGCTTACATTAGTGAAACGTATCCCTGTTGGGAAGCTTCTGAGAAGGGTACTCTCTGCAGGAATTCCAATTGCAGGGAATGTGAAGTCTATCGCAGTGTTGAAAATTACCCTGATCTGAAATCATTCCTTAAAACAATTATACCGTAATTGAATCTGATAATTTCAGAAAGTTAAAAAACCTCAGAAGTTGGGAAAATTTTATTTTATCTTTGTGAGCGAACATTCACTTACATTCTTTGTTAACCTTTAATTAAACAATAGAAATGAAACTTACTCCCCGTCAACTTGAGATAATTGAAGCCGCCGGTAAAATACTTACTTCATCAGGTGTCAGCGGGTTGACAATAAAAAACCTGGCCAATGAAATGCAATTTTCTGAAAGCGCCATTTACAGACATTTTGCAAGCAAGGAAGAAATTATCGTTGCAATGCTTGATTTTTTAGCAGACAGCATTGACAGCAGGTTAACAACTGCAATAAGATCATCAGATCCTGAAGAAAAATTTAAAGAATTATTCCAGGAGCAAATCAGGTTCTTTAAAAAGAATCCTCATTTTGTCGTCGCCGTATTCTCGGATGGACTTATTGAAGAGAGCCAACTTATAAATGAAGCGCTCCTGGAATTAATGAATGTAAAAACGAAACACTTAAGGCCATTAATAATAGAAGGCCAGCAGAAAGGAACATTCACAAATGCAATTTCCGCTGACGAACTTATACACATAATTATTTCAACATTCAAACTGCAGATGTTTAAATGGCGGATAGCAAATTTTCAATTTGACATAAACAAAAGAGGAAATAATATGGTACAATCTATTCTTACACTAATTAAAAACAGGTAAATATGAAACAAATACTAATTAAATCAGCAGCAATAGTCCTGACCATTTTTGGATTTGTCAGAAGTAATAAAAGGGCATAAAAAAATTTACAAGCTTAGGTTAGTGAATATTTACTAACAAAAAAATTATAAAAATGATTATTAGCAAGACCATTTCTAAAAGCATAGTATTAACCTGGATAATTCTAATCGGACCAATTCTGATAATTAATCTCCCTGCACAGGCTCAAACTTTATCTCTTGAGCAATGTATCGATACTGCATTGCTTTACAACCGGAATATTAAGTTATCGCAACAGGATGTAAATATTTCAACGGAAAAAAACAAGGAGATAAGAGGGAACCTGCTTCCAAAGCTTAACGGGGCATCTGACTATCGTTATTATACGAATCTTCCCTACCAGTTAATGCCGGCGGCGGCTTTTGGCGGACCGGAGGGTACATATAAGGAGGTTCAGTTTGGCGTTCCGCATAGCCTGAATGCTAATTTTCAGCTTACAGTGCCTATTTTCAACAGCTCTGCCATAAATGCGATAAAAACTACACGACTGGCAATTGAACTGTCGGAAATCCAAAAGATAAAAACGGATGAGGATGTAATTTTAGAAGTTTCAAACGCATACTATAATGCCCAGATACTTCTGACACAGATAGAATTCCTCGAAAGCAATATAATTAACACTGATAAGCTGGTGAAAACAACCACTTTGCTATACCAGCAACAAATTGCGAAAGGAACTGATGTAGACAGGCTGAAATTGCAGGCGGAGCAACTATCCATGCATAGAAGTACAGTAATTTCACAGTATCAGCAGGTTTTGAATGCCCTTAAATTCCTGATGGGAAAACCAATTTCAGATTCCATCGAAGTTTCAGCAACTGAAGAATCAATAGTTGAGGCAAATTTTCAAACTCAGATTACTACAGATATTCTGCTTATTGAAAAGAAAACAGAGTTTAATAATTCTGAAATAAATGGCCTCAGAAATTCAAGATTGCCTTCACTTAACGCCTATGGTGTTTATGGGACAACAGGTTTTGGCACAAACGGAAGCAACAGCTTTTTCAATCTATACCCGATAGGTTATGTAGGAGCCCAGCTTTCAATTCCGATATTCAACGGCAGAATAACAAAGCATAAAATCAGTGGCAAAAAGATTGAAATCGAGAAATCCAATATTCAAAAAGAACTGATATCCGAGAAATCCAAAGTTGACCTGAAAAACGCTGAAATGCAATATACACTTGCAGCCAGGAATATTTCTTTGGTGAGTTCTCAAACAGACCTGGCAAAAAAGATTTATGACAACACTATACTGCAGAACCAGGAGGGGATTGCAAATATTACAGATTTATTATTGTCGGACAATGCCCTCCGGGAATCACAGCAAAACTATCTCCTGGCATTGATAAATCTGCGCAGAGCTGAATTAGAGTATAAACGTGTAACAGGAAACCTGACTTCAACTAAAAAATAAGATTCTAAAATTAAGGATATGAAGAAAAAGATTATTTACATCATAATAACATTAGTACTGATCGTCATAGTGGTCATTCGCCTCAAAAGCAACAAGGAAACAACAATAAACAGGGTTTATCAGTACGATAAAGAGCAAGCCATCAAAGTACAGGCTATGACCCTGAAACCAGCAATTATTAATAATGATATTTCTTATCCGGGAACATTTGAACCGAATAAGGAAACAAAAGTGAGTTCTGATATTCAGGGAAAGATCAATTCAGTTTTGGTTGATCCCGGAAGTATCGTCAGAAAAGGTGAGGCTTTAATTCAACTTGACAACTCTTTATTGAAACTTCAGCTTCAAACTGCCGAAATCCAGATCGAAGGTCTGGAAGCAGATTTAAAACGGTACACAACACTTGCCAATGCGGATGCTATTCAGGGTATCCAATTAGAGAAGACTGACCTGGCATTAAGGTCTGCCAAAGTTCAAAAGGCTACATTAATTGAGCAAATCAATAAAACCACTATTAATGCCCCGTTTAGTGGAATCATTACCGCTAAGCTTACCGAAGAAGGCGCTTTTGCCGCTCCTGGAATTCCCCTGCTGCAAATAACTGATATTTCGCTTTTGAAGTTTATAGCCAATGTGCCGGAAAATGAACTGGATCAATTTAAAATGGATCAAATATACTCTCTGACAGCAGATGTATATCCTGAAATTTCCCTGTCAGGAAAAATAATCATGACAGGCAGTAAATCAAATATGGGGAATAGTTACCCGGTTCAGTTTTCGGTTAACAATACGGATGATATGAAAATCAAATCAGGAATGTTCGGAAAGGTCAGGATAAAAACCACTGATAATGAAAAACATATAATTATCCCTGCATCTGCTGTCGTCGGATCAAATATTCAGCCACAGATATATTTGGTGAAAGATGGGAAAGCGATTCTCAAAGACATCACAATTTCAACCAGGTTTGAGAATAAAGCAGTGGTTTCCGATGGATTAATGGAAGACGATGTGATAATAATTAACGGATTCATTAACCTGTTTAACGGGGCAAATGTATCAGTAAGCAATTAAGTGATAAATAAAGAATAATGAACATTACAAAAATATCAATCAATCGCCCTTCTCTCATCATAGTTCTTTTCAGCGTATTAATATTATTAGGGATAATAGGCTTTAAAAAACTGGGGTATGAACTGTTACCTGACTTTAATCAGCCTGTAGTAGTAATAAAAACAATGTATCCTGGTGCCGAACCCATTGAGGTGGAAACCTCGGTTTCCAGAAAAATTGAAGATGCCCTGTCTAATCTCGAAGGGGTAGATTACTTAGAGACCAAATCAATGCCCAATGCCTCTGTAATTATCGCCAACCTCAAGTACGGGACGGATCTGAACATTGCAATGCAGGATGCCCAGCGCTATATCGACAATATCCGCAAAGACCTTCCTGCCGAAATTTTAAGCCCGGTGATGAGTAAAGTATCCCCAAACGATTTACCCATTATTTCGATCAGTGCAACAAGTAACCTGGCAGCGACAGAGTTTTATCAAAAAATGAAAGATGAATATCTTCCACAGATCCAGCAATTAAAAGGAGTGGCAGAAATAACGATGCTTGGTGGGGAGGAACGGGAAATTCAGGTTAAAGCAAACCAGGATAAACTGAAACTGTACAAAATATCACTTTCCCAGGTTGTGGAGGCCATTAACCGTTCAGGTATTGATTTGCCTGCTGGTAAAGTGCAAACCGATAAAGTAAACAGTTCAGTCCGGTTAACCGGTAAATTTACAACCGTTAATGATATAATGAATGTTCAGGTGGCAATGCCTGCACCGGGAATGCCGGTTTATGTAAAAGATCTGGCAACCGTTATCGATGGCGTAAAGGAAATAAGTTCCGTAAGCAGGTATAATGGAGTAAGCGGAATTGGTTTGCTTTTAAAAAAGCAAGGCGATGCCAACGCGGTTGAAGTTTCAAGATCTGTTCATGCAAAACTTAAACAAATTGAAAGTTCAAACTCAGAATACGGTGTAAAATTCGATGTTGCAGATGATTCAACTGACATGACTATTGCAGCAGTAAATTCGGTAGTTTATGACCTGATTCTGGCAGTTGTTTTAGTGTCGCTTGTAATGTTTTTGTTCTTAAGAAGTTACAGGAACTCTTTGATTGTATTAATTGCAATTCCTACTTCATTAATTACCGCGTTTGCCGTGATGTGGCTGATGGGTTTCACCCTTAACCTGATGACCCTGCTGGCCATGTCGTTAATCATAGGGATCCTTGTAGATGATGCCATTGTAATTCTGGAAAATATCCAGCGTCACCTGGACATGGACAAAGACAAAGGAGCCGCAGCCTTAGAGGGGCGTATGGAAATAGGGTTTTCGGCCATTTCAATTACACTCGTAGATGTGGTTGTATTCTTACCCATTCTGTTTTTGCAGGTATTTGTAGCTGATATGCTGAAACAATTCTCAATCGTGGTAATTACATCAACACTTACCAGCTTATTGGTAGGTTTTACACTTGTACCATGGCTGGCTTCGCGGATTGGGAAAAAGGAAGATTTAAAACCAACTAACTTTATAAATAGATTTCTGCTTTGGTTTGAAATACAATTAACAACGTTTATTGACTGGTATGGCCGTCAGTTAGAATGGGTACTTAACCATAAACTTATTTTTACCGGATTTATATTTTCCCTGATGTTAATTACTGTTATGATTATGAAACAGGGTATCATAGGAAAAGAAATGATGTCGACGGGTGATCAGGGTAAGTTTCGTTTAAATCTGGAATATGATAAAACTACAACCGTTCAGGAGAACAATATAAGAACTCAGAGAGCAGAGAATTTTATCCTTCAACAACCTGAAGTGGCCACACTTTTCAGCAATATTGGCGGACCAAGTACAGGTATCGGAAGTTTAGGGGTTGGCTCAGCAAATGTCTCGGAGTTTACAATTCAGTTGAAGCCGGAAAAGGAAAGGGACATTAAAACAGAACAGTTTATGAAATTGCTTCGCGAAGAGCTTAAAAAAGAGTTTCCTGGAGTTAACTTTTCAATGGCAGTTTTAGGATTACTGCCAAAACAGGCTCCCATCAAAATAACCCTGAGTGGAAGCGATCTGGCATTGGTAATGAAAACAGGAAATGAGCTGAAATCGGTTATTGAAAAAATACCGGGCGCCGATAATGTTCAGTTATCAGTAGAAGAAGGAAGCCCTGAATATAAAGTTATACCTGACAAAGATAAGATGCAGCGGCTTGGCTTAACAACTGCTTATGTCGGATTAAATTTGAGATACGCCTTTACCGGGAACGATGATGCCACACTCACCGAAAATGGAACTGAATATCCGGTCAGAGTCCTGCTCGATGATTTTGACAGGAAAAATTTCGAAGATGTGAAACGTATTTCAATCGTTAATCCGATGAACATACCAGTCGAAGTCTCGCAGTTTGCGGAAGTCATGCAGAATAATTCGCCTTCGTTGCTCGAAAGATTAGACAGGCAACCGTCAGTAACACTGACCTCTGAATCGTTTGGCAGGCCTTCAGGTACCTTAGCCGATGAAGCTATAAGCTTTTTAAAAACACAACCATTACCGGAAGGCGTTGAATTAACATGGGGAGCAGATATTAAAACACAGAATGAAAGTTTCAAAGCTTTAAGGTCAGTCCTTCTGATCTCATTTATATTGATTTATCTGATTATGGTAGCTCTTTATAATAGCTATATTTATCCGTTTGTAGCTTTATTTGCAATCCCGGTGGCTGCAATCGGGGCTTTCCTTGCATTAAACTTATCTTTAAACCACTTAACCCTGTTTGCTCAACTTGGTCTGATTATGCTTATGGGTCTGGTTACAAAAAATTCAATACTTATTGTGGATTTTACCAATCAGTTAAAAGCCAGGGGAAAACATTATAAAGAGGCATTAATCATTGCAGGAAAAGAGCGTATGCGACCTATTTTAATGACAACACTGGCCATGGCGATAGGAATGTTACCCATTGCACTGGCCAGGGGAACTGCCAGCGAATGGAAAAACGGTCTGGCCTGGATTATAATTGGGGGGTTGCTATCTTCAATGATATTAACGGTGTTTCTGGTCCCGATGGTTTACTACGTTGCAGACTCAATAAAAGAAAAAAAAACAAAAAGTAAAGTGAATTAAACAGACTGATATACAATCAATCTAATGACAAGAAATATAGTATTTCAGTGATTTGACCCGCTAATCCTGTGATGCGGGTTGCGCTAAAATCCTGTTTATTAACCATATCATCCCCTGGCAGGATAAGATTAACTTCATCGGTGCTGGCTCCCCGGCGCAGAGGTTTTGGCTTTATTATCAGGTTATATATAGATCAGAAAAGACAGGATAAGGAAAAGAAGTATGATTAACCAGGTCATGTGATTCAGGCTAATGAGATTTTCTTACTGCTGTAAAAAGGGAAACATAATACCCGAACTGTGGCACACTTGATCTGTTCTTTTCCATTTTTCAAACTTTTTCAGGTCCGCTGCTTGAATAACTTTTGCTTTGTCCGGTCTTCATTATTCTCCAGGCAAGCCAGGTATTGATTAGTCCTATCAACAGGAACAGAGGCTGAAGGACACTCGACAATGATATCCAGGTTACCTGGATAATTATCCACAGACTTAGTATAACACCCAGAATAAATCCTGTATATCCGGCATATTTGTGCCTGGTAAAGGTAAACCATGCGCCAACCAGGTGAGCCAACCCGTTAACGAGCAGCAAAAATAATCCTGGCAGAAGAAATGAATCGAGGGGTGAGTTCTCAAGCAACTCTGTTGACATTCCCACACCCTGTCCGGTAGTATCCATAAGTAATCCGTAGCCTGCGGGAATGGCACCTATTGCGGTAAACGCCTGAAGGGAGCCAAGGATATAATAAAACTTTTTCATGATTCAGGATAGTGTTTTTTGATATTTTTTAAAAGAAGCAGGGAGCAGACTATTGAAATGGTAAGAATTGATGGTATTATAAATACTGCAGGAATAACATTGACTCCTGTCAGTGCCATAGCAATTATCTTTGCAGTAAGGGCAGTCATAAGTATTGACAGAAAGACAAGTGTCACTGTTGACATAAGGTATCCGAATGGTTTCTTTTTAATCAGGAGGAAACCCGAGATAAAAGATATAGGCAGAAAGAGAGCCAGATCCAGTCCCTGGACTGTCAGGGTGGTGTAATGTTGTACTGCATCAGGTATAACTGATCTGTCAATCAGTGGTGGTATTACCACGCTTAACCAGAGCAATGCGATCACGATGCTGTTAAAAATCAGAAATCCGCCTATGAATTTTACAGGGATATTTGAATTAAAAAGCACAGGGAGCTTTTGAATGTCAAAGTTCAGAAGTAATAGAACGAATGAGAAGAATGAAGTGCCGGTAAGAATTACGTATGCCAGGAACATCTCGTTATACATAGCCATTTCCAGATAGAAAAGGTAAGTAAGCAGGAAATAATTAAGGATGCCTGCAAGCAGAAACCGTGATCGCAGCGATCCCTTAATGGCAAAAATCAACGATATAAGTAATAACGGTACTGCGAGGAACAGAGTCACATAATCCTGAGCAATACCCTGAATGGCAACATCGGCAGACATATGCCTGTACAGGCCATCACCATAAATTGTAACTGTTTTACCTCGAATAGACTGGTATTCGTAATGGCCGTTGCCACCGTGTGAAAAAATGCCTGATGATGCAGCAATAATAGCCATGATGGCCACTACGATAACAAGGACTGATATTACTTTTTTATTCTTCATAAAATTTTTAAAACGGTGCAAATATAAGAAATAGAAAAATTGTCATGTAGTATGAATTATGGTGTTTTTTTATAATCTCAGATGATATATTTTTAAGAAAAAATATGGGAAAAGTCTGTGGCAGATTTTGCGGATCCTGTGGCATAAAAAGACAAAACCCCTTAATAAGCAAGGGGTTTTGTGAATATAGTGGCGGTGCGGACGGGACTCGAACAAAAAAATTAAATGCCATTTAATGAGAACATTCTTCCATCAATATTTTTATCCTGATTATGAGTCACCAGACCAGTATGT
>CAZWUB010000090.1:10111-13698 GCA_964637415.1 uncultured Rikenellaceae bacterium | reverse complement strand
CCATTCAATCCTTCGATAAGGTTCAGCATTTTTTCAGTGGCTTTGATTGCCGATTCTGTCTGGTCGGCATCAAGGCCCTTGGTCTTGAATTCATTATCGTGATATCTCCAGCTTATTATTGTTTCAACAAGGGCATCTGTCCTGCCTCCCGGAGGGATTGATACCTGGTAATCGGTAAGTACCGGCAGTTCTTTGCCGATCTTTTGATAAATCATCCTCACAGCTTTCATAAAAGCATCATATTGTCCGTCACCGGAGCTGGTCCCTTCATGTATCTCGCCGGCAATTTCCATTTTTACACTGGCGAATGGTCTCAGCCCATAGCTCAGTGAAAGAGCATAGTTCTTTATGAAGATATTATATGTTATCTGTTCATTTCCAAGGACATCGGCAATTATAAAAGGAAGGTCCTCAGTTGTGACAGTCTCTTTTTTATCACCAAGCTCAATAACTCTCTCAGTAACTTTATTTATCGATTCCGGGCTGAGTGACAGACCGTACTCTTCGAGATTCTTTTTTATTGTGGCTTTCCCGGATTGTTTACCGAGGGCATATTTTCTTTTTCTGCCAAAGCGTTCAGGAAGAAGATTATTATAATAAAGGTTATCCTTACTGTCGCCGTCGGCGTGAACACCCGACGTCTGGGTAAAAACGTTCTCGCCGATCACCGGTTTGTTTACCGGGATGCGTATCCCGCTGAATGTCTCGACAAGGCGGCTGGCTTTCGTGATCTCAAATTCATTTATTCCCGTTTCGACTTTGAGCTGATCGTGAAGAACTCCTATAACACTTGAGAGAGGAGCATTTCCTGCCCGCTCACCCATACCGTTTACTGTTGTATGAACGCCTCTTATACCTGCCTGTACAGCCGAAAAGATGTTGGCTACTGCAAGATCATAATCATTATGAGGATGAAAATCAAAATGAATTGAGGGATACTTTTCAACAACCTTTTTGCAGTATAAAAAGGTCTGTTCCGGATTCAGTATACCCAGGGTATCAGGAAGCATGATCCTTTTAACGGGCTCATCCTTAAGGGAGTCTATCATGTAAAAAACATAATCTTCCGAATGGATCATTCCGTTGGACCAGTCTTCAAGATAAATGTTGACCTCCATATCGTTATCCCCGGCTTTACGGATGATCTCTTTGATATCGCTGGCATGTGTTTCCGGACTCTTTCTTAATTGTTTTTCAAGATGGCGGAGTGATCCCTTGCAAAGCAGATTTATTACTTTTCCCCCTGCATCTTTTATCCAGTTAAGCGAAACATCTCCGTCGATAAATCCAAGGACCTCTATTTTTCTGTGGAAATCATTTTCAATTGCCCATCCGGTCATCTTTTTAAGTGCTTCAAATTCACCTTTCGAGACACGTGCAGAAGCAACTTCAATACGGTCGACTTTCAGCTCCTTAAGAAGCAGTCGTGCTATATGGAGTTTTTCAGCCGGTGAATAAGCCACACCCTGGGTTTGTTCGCCATCCCTCAGGGTTGTATCCATTATTTCAATTCTCATTTCCCGAGAGTTTTTCGAAATTCATAAGCTTTGATTACATCTCTTATATTCAACAGATAGTCAATATCGTCAAGGCCGTTTATCATACATTCTTTCTTGTATGGATTTATTTCAAAGCCAGTTGATTCACCCGACGATACTGTTAACAGCTGTTGTTTAAGATCAATTTTAACTTTTGTTTCCGGGTCCTTTTGGATCTGATCAAGAAGGTTTTTCAGGAAATCTTCGCTTACCACAACAGGCAGAAGGCCGTTATTCAGGCTGTTATTTTTAAAAATATCGGCAAAGAAGCTTGAAATAACTGCCCTGAATCCGTAGTCGGTAATTGCCCATACAGCATGTTCACGACTGGATCCGCATCCGAAATTTTTTCCTGCGACAAGAATCCGGCCTTTATATTTCGCATTGTTCAGAACAAATTCATTGTTTTTATTTCCTGATTTATCATATCTCCAGTCACGAAAAAGATTTTCCCCGAATCCTTCCCTTGTCGTCAGGCTCAGGAATCGCGCGGGAATGATCTGGTCAGTATCAACATTTTCGAGCGGCAGTGGTATGCAGGTCGATTCAAGTATATCAAATTTCTCTTTTGCCATGGGAATCAGTTTTACGAATTATTAATCCTGTAACATTTCACGGGGATCAGAGATCTTCCCGGTAATCGCTGCAGCAGCTGCTGTAAGCGGACTTGCCAGCAATGTTCTCGAACCAGGCCCCTGACGTCCTTCAAAATTCCTGTTGGAGGTCGACACGGCATATTTGCCAGCCGGTATCTTATCCTCATTCATGGCAAGACAGGAGGAACATCCCGGCTGTCTCAACTCAAATCCTGATTCTGCAAGTATCCTGTCAAGTCCCTCATTTATTGCCTGTTGCTCCACTTTCTTCGAACCTGGCACTATCAGTGCAGTGATCCCCGGCGCCTTCTTTCTTCCTTTTACAAACATTGTGAAAGCTCTCAGATCTTCTATTCTTCCATTTGTACAGCTGCCGAGGAACACATAATCAACAGGATGTCCGATAAGTTTGGTTCCTGGTGCAAATCCCATATAATCAAGTGATTTCAGGAATGAAGCCGATGTTTCGCTGCTGATCTCGTCAATTGCCGGTATAGTCTCGTCGATTGCCATTCCCATCCCCGGGTTTGTACCGTAGGTGATCATGGGTCTGATCTTAGCTGCATCAAATTCCAGCTCACTGTCAAACTGAGCACCGGGATCAGTTCTCAGGCTGTGCCATTTTTTCAGGAGTGAATAGAAATCCGGGCGGTTGCTTATGGAAGGTATCTTCGTCAGATATTCATAAGTGGTATCGTCGGGAGCTATCAGTCCACCTCTTGCACCCATCTCTATACTCATGTTGCATACAGTCATTCTGCCTTCCATGCTGAGGCTTTCGACAGCCGATCCTGCATATTCGACAAAGTAACCGGTTGCGCCTCCTCCGGAGATCTTTGAGATAATAAAAAGGATTATGTCTTTGGCTGTAACTCCTTTCTGAAGCGTGCCATTAACACTTATCCTCATCTTTTTGGGTTTGGGTTGAAGAATACACTGGGTGGCAAGAACCATTTCAACCTCGCTTGTGCCTATCCCGAATGCCACAGCCCCGAAAGCTCCGTGGGTTGAGGTATGGCTGTCGCCGCATACTATCGTCATCCCGGGCTGGGTATAGCCAAGTTCCGGACCAATTACATGTACAATCCCGTTCTGAGGATGATTAAGGCCGAAAGCGGTGATCCCGTATTCCCTGCAGTTTTCGGCCAGCTTTTCGACCTGGGTACGCGATAGTTCTTCTTTTATCGGCTGGTCCTGATCTTTTGTGGGAATATTATGATCGGCTGTTGCAAGGGTCAATGCCGGACGAAAGACAGGGATCCCCCTGGCTCTCAGACCGTCAAATGCCTGGGGACTTGTAACTTCATGAATGAAATGCTGATCGATATAGAGGACATCAGGTCCGCTTTCGATCGATTTCACTACATGGCTGTCCCAAATCTTGTCAAAAAGTGTTTGCGGAATCATTAATTAATGATTTTTATTTATGTAACTAATTTATTATTATCCTTTT
>CAZWUB010000090.1:6110-10011 GCA_964637415.1 uncultured Rikenellaceae bacterium | reverse complement strand
CGGAATCATTAATTAATGATTTTTATTTATGTAACTAATTTATTATTATCCTTTTTACCCCCCAACCCCTAAAGGTTTTTTTATCCTTTTTACCCCCCAACCCCCCTAAAGGGGGGCAGAGATCGGGATTGGATTTTAACCCCCCTTTAGGGGGGCAGGGGGGTTATTTTATCTTTGAAATTGCATCTATAAATGCTTCCACTGAGGCAGTTACGATATCAGTGCTTGTTCCGAAACCGTAATATATTTTTTCCTCATGTTCGAGCTGGACATGTACTTTTCCCATGTCGTCACTTCCTCTTGTAATTGCCTGGATAAGGAATTCCTCAAGGTGAACTGTCTTGCTGATAAGCTGTTTTACAGCAGAAAAAGCGGCGTCTACCGGTCCGTTACCCATTGAGGTTGCCGTATGGACTTCACCATTTATATTAAGTCCGATAGTGGCAACAGGAATGGCCGATTTACCGCAGGTGACCTGCAGCTGTTCGAGTTTGATTGATTTTTCTCCCTGGAAGACCTCCCCGGAGAGGATCCTGATATCTTCATCTGTGATCTCTTTTTTCTTATCTGCAAGGATCAGGAAGCGATGGTAAATATCATCAAGCTCTTCTTTCCCGTAACTGAATCCGAGCATTTCGAGCCTGTGATTGAGAGCAGCTCTTCCGCTCCGGGCTGTAAGAATTATTGATGATTCCCTGACGCCGACAGATAACGGATCAATTATCTCATAGTTCTCGCGTTTCTTTAGCACACCGTCCTGGTGAATGCCCGATGAATGTGCGAAAGCATTCCTTCCCACAATCGCTTTATTAGCCTGAACAGGCATGCTCATCAGATTTGAAACGAGGCGGCTGGTACTGAATATCAGAGGGGTATTTATATCCGTCATCAGGTTAAGGTCGTGATGGCTCTTTATGATCATCGCGATTTCTTCCAGAGAAGTATTTCCTGCTCTTTCGCCTATGCCATTCATTGTTACTTCCACCTGTCGTGCGCCGTTCATAAGGCCCATTACTGTATTTGCAGTTGCCATTCCGAGGTCGTTATGGCAATGTGTTGAAATAATGGCTTTGTCAATATTCCTTACATTCTCTTTCAGATACCTGATCTTGCTGCCGTATTCTGTAGGCAGGCAGTATCCGGTTGTATCAGGAATATTCACAACTGTAGCACCCGCATCAATTACTGCTTCAATGACCTTTGCAAGGTATTCATTCTCGCTTCTGCCTGCATCTTCGGCATAAAACTCAACATCCTCGACGAATTTCTTTGCATATTTTACTGCATCGACTGCTCTTCTGATTATCTCTTCGGGAGTTGTTTTTATTTTGAACTGGATATGATAGTTGGAAACGCCGATACCTGTATGTATTCTCTTTCTTTTAGCAAACTGAAGAGAATCAGCTGCAACCTCTATATCCTTTTTTACAGCTCTTGTAAGAGCGCAGATGACCGGATTTGATATCGCCTTTGATATCTCGACCACTGAGTTGAAGTCACCCGGGCTGGAGATCGGGAAACCGGCCTCGATGACATCAACACCGAGTTCTTCGAGAGCCTTTGCCACCTGAATTTTTTCAATTGTATTAAGCTGGCATCCCGGCACCTGTTCACCATCCCTGAGGGTGGTATCGAAAATTATTACTTTTTCACTCATTTTCAAGTGGTTTAATTTGTTATTATTTCCCTGGTCTGAGCTTCCTCACAGCTGCTCCCGTTCTCCATAATTCGGAGTTTCCGAGTTCATTCAGTTCAGCATCGAGGACTTCTTTATAATTCGGGGCTCCTGTTGATTTGAGAACCCTGGCGCACTCTTCACCCGACTGAACTCTTTTATAAAGTTCATAAAATACAGGAAGGGTGGCATCTTTGAATTTTGGTCTCCAGTCAAGAGCTCCTCTCTGGGCTGTTGCGCTGCAGTTCGAATACATCCAGTCCATCCCTTTCTCGTCTACAAGGCGGATAAGGCTCTGGGTCAGTTCCTCAACTGTTTCGTTGAAAGCTTCGGAAGGAGAATGTCCGTTTTCGCGGAGAACCTGGTACTGGGCATCCATTATCCCTGCCAGGGCGCCCATAAGCACACCGCGTTCTCCTGTAAGGTCGCTGAAAACCTCTTTCTCAAAGGTTGTCGGGAAGAGATAACCGGATCCGATTGCAATACCAAGGGCAATAGTACGTTCTTCAGCCCTTCCGGTGAAATCCTGGAAGACTGAATAACTCGAGTTTATTCCTGTACCGGCAAGGAAATTGCGGCGGACACTTGTCCCGGATCCTTTCGGAGCAACAAGGATCACATCAACATCTGCCGGAGGAATTACACCTGTCTGATCTTTATATGTAATTGAAAATCCATGAGAGAAATATAGTGCATCACCTTTCTTCAGACAGGGTTTCAGCTTCGGCCATAATATACGCTGGGCAGCATCTGAGACCAGATACTGAATAATTGTTCCTTTAGTGGCAGCTTCCTCAACTGAAAACAGCGTTTTCCCGGGAACAAATCCATCCCTGACAGCTTTGTCCCAGTCAGCTTTGAATTCGGGCGCCTGACCAATTATAACATTGATCCCGTTGTCTTTCATATTAAGAGCCTGTGCCGGCCCCTGAACGCCGTAGCCGATAACTGCAACGGTTTCATTCTTCAGAACTTCACGAGCTTTTTCAAGTGTAAACTCTTCTCTTGTAACAACATTTTCAAGTACTCCTCCAAAATCAATTTTTGCCATGGTTTTAAAATTTATTATTGTTTTACTGTTAATCTTCATCTCTTCCTTACCCCCCCCTTCAGGGGGGGCCAGGGGGGGTATATCCAATTATTTCAATGCCTCAATTTCTTCAACTTTGTTCCTGTTGGCTTCATCCATCTCCTTCAGATAGGCGTTAAGCTCCTTGACCTGTTTTGTAATGGCCACTCTTCCCGACCTTGAAAACTGAAGTACACCGTGAGGCTCAAGATGAACAAGGAGCTCGTTGATCTCCGGTTTATGGCCTGTCTTCTCAATAACCATATATTCGGGAGATACAACAAGGATCCTTGCATTATGTTGTTTAACTATTGTTTCGAGGATATTGCCCGACATTATGCTTTTCGTTGATACTTTGAACAGTGCAATCTCCTGGTAAATGATCTGATCGGATGAATGAACGAACACTTTCAGAACATCGACTAGTTTTTCAATCTGACGTGCTATCTTTCTTACCATGTCGGGAGTTGTTTTCACAACAAGTGTAAGAAGATGAACACCTTTTACGGCAGATTCCGAGGCTGTAATGCTTTCAATATTGATCTGCCTCCTGACCAGTATTATTGTAATCTGATTGAGAATCCCGATGTGGTTCTCACTGAATAATGATATTGTAAATTCCTGCTTCATATTTAAAATTATTCTGTTTTTCCTCTTGCCTTTTTACCCCCCAACTTCTTTTATCTTTTACCCCCCAACCCCCCTGAAGGGGGGCTATAAATCATCATTTCCGGTAAATCTTTGTTTTAACTTCAACTTAACCTCCCTTCAGGGGGGCAGGGGGGTAAAATGATATTTTAGCCTTTGTAGTTAAGTGTTACTTCTGAAACTGATGCTCCCGGTTCGATCATCGGCAGAACGTTTCCTTCCTTTTCAATGTCTATATCAAGAAGATACGGTCCTTCTGCAGCCAGCATCCCAGATAAAGAGTCTTTTAGTTCCTCTCTTTCTGTCACTTTTTTTGCAGGAATACTGTATCCTCCGGCAATAGTTATAAAATCGGGGTTGACCAGTTCTGTTGAAGCATACCTTTTATTAAAGAACATATCCTGCCACTGGCGAACCATACCGAGAAATCCGTTATTGAGTATGATTATTTTTACAGGTACTTTATATTGAAGTATTGTTCCCAGTTCCTGGATCGTCATCTGAAAGCC
>CAZWUB010000090.1:0-6100 GCA_964637415.1 uncultured Rikenellaceae bacterium | reverse complement strand
ATTTCCTATTTTGGCACCTACGGCTGCAGGAAGGCCGAACCCCATAGTTCCCATACCACCTGATGTGACAAGAGAATTTGGTTGGGTGAATTTGAAATACCGGGCTGCAGTCATTTGATTCTGACCAACATCTGTTACAATTACTGCATCTCCGTGTGTAAGGTCTGAAACAAGCTTAACAACTTCACCCATTCTTATTTTGCCTTTTTCAGGCTTTGTCTCCTCCTTAATAACACGGTCATATTCAATTTTATCAAATATTCTGAATTCTCTTATCCATGATTCATAGCTGTTTGAATTCACCAGAGGAGTAAGGCTCTGCAATGCTTCTTTTGCATCACTGTGGATCTCAAGGTCAACCTGTACATTTTTGTTTATCTCGGCCTGATCTATTTCTATATGAATTATCCGTGCCTTTTTTGCATATTTCTTAAGGTTTCCTGTTACGCGGTCATCGAAACGCATTCCGATTGCAATCAGAAGGTCTGCTTCATTAGTAAGAAGATTGGGGGCATAGTTGCCATGCATGCCGAGATATCCTGCATAAAGCCGGTGGCCGCAGGGAAATGCTGATAGTCCGAGCAGTGTCACTGCCACAGGTATGCCTGTTTTTTCTGCAAACTGAAACAGTTCATTTTCTGCATGAGACAGCAATACACCGTGACCGGCAAGGATCATCGGTTTTTCAGCATGATTAATCATTATTGCTGCCGATTCGATCGCTTTAGTGTTCAGAGGCACGTGAGGATTATAACTTCTTAAATAGGTGCATTTTTTGTATTTGAACTGAAGCTTTTCAAACTGAGCATCCTTGGCAATGTCAATGAGAACCGGTCCCGGCCTGCCTGTAGCTGCAATATAAAATGCTTTTGCAATAATTTCCGGGATATCCTGAGGTTTCTTTATCTGCCAGTTCCATTTTGTTACAGGCATAGAAACACCGAGAATATCTGTTTCCTGAAAGGCATCGGTACCGATAAGCCCTGACACTACCTGTGCAGTGATGAAGACCATGGGTATTGAATCGAGGTATGCATTTGCTATTCCCGTGATGAGATTTGTGGCTCCCGGTCCTGAAGTTGCAAAGCAGACTCCGGGTTTCCCTGTCACCATCGCATATGCCTGTGCAGCATGGGCTGCTCCCTGTTCATGTCTTGTCAGAATATGTCTGAGCCTGTCGTCGTAATCCATCAGCTTATCATATACAGGCATTATTGCTCCTCCGGGGTAACCGAAGATCGTATCAACTCCTTCCTCCACAAGGCATCTGAGAAGAGCCTCCGCTCCGGTAATCTGTTCAAACCCGTTTACCTTCGATGTCGTTTCCTGTGCTTCTTTGTCAGTCATCATGGTCTATTACTATCTTTTAACTTTTGTTTTTTGTCTTTTGGTCTTGCAGTCATGCAGTCATGCAGTCGTGCAGTCTTGCAGTCATGCGGTCTTACCTTGCGCTCTGAGCCCTGAGCCCTGAGCTCTGCGCTCATATAATCCTCACAGCCCCTTTATCAGCAGAACTTACCGTTGATGCATAAGCTCGCAAAGAAGCTGGGATCTTCCGGTCTCTAAGGAGCGGAGTGAATGCCTGACTGCCCCGTGCCCTTTCTTCCGTAAACCTTGCTTCCAGTTCTTTCTCTGTAAGTTTTACATTAATACTTCTTTCCGGGATATTTATTTCAATAATATCTCCTGTTTTAATAGCAGCAATTGCACCATCAGCTGCGGCTTCGGGTGAGACATGTCCTACCGACAGTCCTGATGTTCCTCCCGAAAACCTGCCGTCGGTAAGCAATGCACATTTTTTCCCAAGTCCTTTTGATTTAAGGAAAGATGTGGGGTAGAGCATTTCCTGCATACCCGGACCTCCTTTCGGACCTTCATATCTTATTACAACTACATTACCTTCCTTAACCTTTCCTCCGAGGATCCCTTCCACGGCTTCCTCCTGTGATTCAAACACAATGGCCGGACCCGAAAAAGTAAGGAGATCCTTATCAACGCCTGCAGTTTTAACTATACTTCCGTCTGCGGCAATATTTCCGTAAAGCACGGCCAGTCCGCCATCGCTGCTGTATGCGTGCTTAACACTCCTTATGCAGCCTTTTTCCCGGTCAGTATCAGGGGTATCGTACATAGTATTATGTGATCCCATCTCAAGACTCCTGGACATTGAGGGTGCACTTCTGAAAAATGAGAAGGCCTCAGGTAAGGCATTGCCGCTCATTATATCCCAGTCAGCCAGAGCATCCCTTAGTGAGGGGTAATCGATACGTTTTACTGTTGTGTCGATTAAATTATTCCTGTCAAGTTCCCCCAGAATTGCCATAATTCCTCCGGCACGGTTCACATCCTGAACATGAAAATGAGAGCTTGGAGCTACTTTACATATATTTGGTATCCTTCGTGAGAGTGAATCAATATCCTTCATTGAGAAATCGACTCCTGCTTCCTGTGCGAGTGCAAGGAGGTGTAATACAGTGTTTGTTGAACCTCCCATTGCAATATCGAGTGACATTGAATTCATAAAAGCGGCTTTTGTCGCGATGGAGCGGGGGAGAACAGAGTCGTCCCCTTCCGTATAATACCTGTTTGCCAGATTCACAATAAGATCAGCAGCTTTTTTCAAGAGACTAAACCGGTTAGAGTGAGTTGCAACAATTGTTCCGTTACCAGGAAGTGCCAGTCCCAGAGCTTCATTCAGGCAGTTCATCGAATTTGCAGTAAACATTCCCGAACACGATCCACAGGTCGGACATGCTGATCTTTCAATCTCTTTCAGTTCATCATCGCTGATTTTATCATCGGCGCTGTCGATCATTGCATCAATAAGGTCGATATACCTCTGTCCGTGAAGACCTGCTTCCATCGGTCCGCCTGAGACAAAAACCGCGGGGATGTTCAGTCTCAGTGCAGCCATCATCATTCCGGGGGTTATCTTATCGCAATTACTGATGCAGATCATTGCATCAGCGCAATGAGCGTTGCAGACATATTCAACGCTGTCGGCAATAAGTTCGCGTGAGGGCAGTGAGTAAAGCATACCGGTATGGCCCATGGCAATTCCGTCATCAATAGCTATTGTATTGAATTCGGCAGAAAAGCAGCCATGTTTTTCTATTTTCTTCTTGATTGTCTGTCCGGCCTCATGAAGATGTACATGTCCCGGTACGAACTGAGAAAATGAATTTACAATGGCTATAACGGGTTTTCCGAATTGTTCTTCTTTCATCCCGTTGGCGCGCCACAGACTTCTGGCTCCTGCCATTGTTCTGCCGCTTATTGTTACCGAGCTTCTGAGCTTGTTTTTCATAATTGATTATTATAAAAAAAGCTTTCCGGTCTGATCCGGAAAGCTTCTGTATATTTATGTCAATACATATTATTCCCGGATCATGTGCTGGGCACGAGAATAAGGACGAGGATAATATGGATTAAAGAAATTAACATGGTTTTATTTAAAATAGCCTGACAAAAGTACTATTTATTTTAAAAAATCAAATAAAAATAAGAATTTTCTTCAATTATTAATAAGCTGATTTAATAATTTTCATCTAAAATGGTATCAATTAAAACTTTAAAGTCGGGTAGTAATTCTCTTATTGTTTTATAGACCTGACTAAGATTAATACCAAAATATTCATGTATGGCATAATTTCGGAAAGAGCGGGGGAGATGCCACTGGTAGGGATATCTTCTCAATATTTCTGTATCTACATGCCTGATGGCTTCCCCTATAATGATAAACTGATAAAGTACTGCATTATTCAGGATCTCATCTTTAATGAATTCCTGCTCGTTTATGTCTTTGCACAATTCCATAATTTTCTTACAGGCTTCTGAAATATGCCTTACCCTGTCAGCGGGTGTCGGGATATTATCCATAGATAAGTATTTTATCTTTTTCAATGCTTTTTTCAGCAAAAGGTTTTACAAATCCTTCTTCTACAAGATCTATTTCTTTCTGAATTAAATTCTCGAGATAGAATTTAATATCGGCATAATCAAGCAATGTTCCTGATGCTCTGTCAGAATATTTTACCATCAGATCGATATCGCTTTCAGGTTTATGATCCCCTCTGGCGAAAGAACCGAAGATCCATGCTTTTGATACTCTGCCGTCTTTTTCCAGAAAGTCCCGGATGATTCTTATTATTTTCTCCCTGGAGAGGGGAGGGGATCTCCTATATGCAATTTTTTCTTCGGCAATCTTAAATGCTTCAAGGGCGAGGGATTCATCTTCAGACTCGTAAATCAGTTTATCAGAAAGCCATGCAATAAGAAGATCCTTTTCATTAACCTTATAATATTTTGCCAGTTTCTTTACGGTTTCTTTTGTGGCAATTCTTTTTCCGTTCTCTATTTTGCTGAGTATAGCAGGATCAATCTTCAGTTTTTCTGAGGCAGTCTTCAGAGTAAAGTTTTTTTCTTTCCGGAGCCTCTTTATTTGTTCTGCAAAGCTTTCCATTGCTGACGAAGCATTTTGACAAAATTAGTCAAAAAATATGTATTAATGTCCTATGGACAAGAAAAAATTTCCCGACATTCTGTTTCTATTGGTATTTATGCCCTCCGGGCAAAATAATACACATTAAGGCAAGATTCTATCAACCTTAAAGCAATTGCGGGCAAGGATATTCAGCTCCTGCAGAGCTGGAATGTGATAGATAGTTTTCACCCCCAGTTGCACTGGGGGTTATTCAAATATTGCTCTTTCAGAGCAGTAAATACCAATGAAGTTGTGGAAACGCGACAACGTTTTAAAACACCGGAGGTGTCAACTTCCAATAGCCCGGGTTTCGCCCCGGGCAGTGATCACACCACGATTACCAACCCCGGAGTGGGTTGCCTTCCAATTAATTAACAAATAAATGGAATGGCGCATGTTCTATAAACGGATTCCACTGTTGATAATGTGGCAATTAGAGGGCCACCCCGCAGGGGTGGATACATTCGTTCTGCCATGTGCCAGGGGTGTTATCCGGGCTATTGGAAGGCAATGCCCCGCTCTCGCGGGGCAGGCTCTCCGGCATTTTATAATTGGGTTTATTGACAATAGAACCAGCCTTCGCTTTTGCTTCGGCTGGCAAAGCAAACGAATTAAGAAGTTAAATTTGAAGGAAGAACAATAGAACAAACGAATGAAGAATTAAGAAGTTAGCTTCTTTTAGATGCAGTTACTATACTTGTTACAAAGATCGAAATCAATTCGTTACATTCTTTTAAAAGATAAGAAACCAAGGGTTCATCGTCAGAAATTCCGGCTCTTTCAATAATTTTCAGACAATTGTTTGATTCCCGTAATTCCTTCAGACAGACCTTCATCTTATGAATAAAATCATTTTTTGATTCACCGCTTTTTGCTTCTCCATAATTCAAAGACGGCGAAGTGCCGGATCTCAGAAGCTGGCCTCCCAAATGAGTTGCAGATTTCGTATTTGGCAGACTTATTGTTTAATCTTCTCTGCCACCTTTCCTCTTACATCGACCCTGATCACTGAAGCCATCGGATCAGGCGCAGAAGCCGGAAGTGAAATTATGAGTCCTCCTTCTTTTGACCTGACAGTTTTTACTCTTGCTCTGTTTGACAGAAGCTTTGCTGATACCACGCTGTTTTTCATTCCGGGAATAGTCAGCTTTCCGTCGGCAGGCCATTCAAAAACCGAGAAATAGAGACTCGTTCCGTTTTTTGTATCTTTCCTGGTACACCGGCCCCAGGGAAACAGACCCCACGGACTGGCTTTAGTTCCATAGATTGCCTCACCGTTTACTTTCATCCACTTTCCCATCTGAGAAAGGATCTCTATGCTCTGTTGCGGAAACTCACCTTCGGCGGTCGGCCCCACGTTGAGCAGGAAATTGCCGCCCTTTGAGGCTATATCTATAAGATTACGGATAAGGGTTTGCGGTGATTTATAGTTAAGATCATAACTCTTGTAGCCCCATGTACCGTTCATAGTCATACAGGTTTCCCAGTCGGTGCCGTCGAGGTCGGCAAGATTCGGTATCCTTTGTTCGGGTGTTTTATGATCGCCCGGGAAGTTGGGTCGTTTCAGTCTGTCATTTGTTATTATATGTGGCTGGAGAGCCAGGAGTGAATTAAGTT
>CAZWUB010000089.1:3376-14112 GCA_964637415.1 uncultured Rikenellaceae bacterium | reverse complement strand
TTTGATTATTTTTATTTCTTTTGTATTGAATTACGTCCCGTGAACATGAAATTAACCTCTCTCGGAACAAAACGCATCATAGTAGTGATAATTCCCCTGGCCTTCGTCGCTGCTGAATATATATCCGCACAGGATCTGAAACTCTTTGAATCCGTTCCACCAAAAAAATCGGGGATACAGTTCAAAAATACAATCTCCGAGGCACTCGATTACAATGCTCTTACACATGAAAACATGTACAACGGAGGCGGAGTGGCAGTCGGTGATATAAATAATGACGGACTGGATGATATCTATTTTGTTTCCAACATGCGGCTTAACAAGCTTTACGTAAACCAGGGAAACCTCAGGTTTAAAGATATCACTGCAAGCGCAGGAGTAGCGGGAAGAGAAGGATGGAAAACAGGTGTTACAATGGTTGATATCAATAATGATGGTTTGCTTGATATTTATCTGTGCTATTGCGGAAGAGGTCCTGTCGACAACAGGAGGAATCAGCTTTTCATCAACATGGGAGACCTGAAGTTCGAAGAAAAAGCAAAGGATTTTGGTCTGGATGATCCTACTCATTCTACCCTGGGCGCTTTCTTTGATTATGATCTCGACGGTGACCTTGATATGTTTCTTCTGGCAACAAACGTGAAAGTTATCCGTGGCCTTGAATTCGAGCAGGCAAGAACTACAAATGACCCGTATGCCGGAGATAAACTTTTCAGAAATGACGGGGAAAAGTTTACTGATGTGACTGAAGAAGCGGGTATCATATCCAACGGACTGGGATACGGACTTGGAGTTGCAATATCCGACCTGAATAAGGATGGCTGGCCTGACATATATATTACAAATGACTATATCGAGCCGGATTATCTCTATGTGAACAACCACAACGGTACATTTACAAACAGGATGACTGAGCAGGTCCTGCATATTTCCCAGTCGGCCATGGGAAATGAGATAAATGATTTCAACAATGACGGATGGCCCGATATTTTTACTGCTGATATGCTTCCTCCGGACAACAGACGTATCAAACTGCTTTATGGTCCCGAAAACTATATGGAATATGCCCTGATGGTCATGGAAGGTTTTTATCATTCCAGCATGCGGAATATGCTTCAGTTGAATAATCAGAATGGAACATTCAGTGAGATCGGACAGCTTGCCGGAGTTTCAAATACCGACTGGAGCTGGGCGCCTCCATTTGCCGATTTTGACAATGACGGATGGAAGGATCTGCTGGTCACAAATGGCTATTTCCGTGATTATACCGACAGAGACTTTCTTAAATTCAAATATGATTACTATGCCCAGAGGGGAGAATCCAGAACTCAGGCTGACACATTCTACCTCGTCGGCTTCATGAAATCCACACCTGTTCATAACCACATCTTTAAAAATAACAAAGACCTTACTTTTACTGATAAAAGCATGGTATGGGGATTTGAGAAAAAGGTTTTTTCAAATGGCGCTGCCTGGTCAGACCTCGATCTGGATGGCGATCTTGACCTTGTTATCAGCAATCAGAACGAAACAGCCTCTGTTTTAAGAAATATGATCCGCGAATCAGGTAAACCTGCAAATTATATCAGCATAAAACTGAAAGGCGAGGGTAAGAATAATTATGGATTATGCAGTAAAGTTTATGTGTATGCAGATGCGGGAATACAATTCCAGGAACAGATGCCATCAAGAGGATATCAGTCGTGCACGAGCACTACCCTCCTTTTCGGGTTGGCTGATTCTGATTTGGCCGATTCGGTTAAGGTCGAGTGGCCGGGAGGAAAAGTATCCCTCCTGAAGGATGTTAAAGCCAACCAGCTGCTTGAAATTAAGCAGTCCGACGCCAGCGGGAAAATAACGCCGGTATTACCTCACCAGACCATTTTTAACCTGATCGGATCACCTGTACAATACGAACATATTGAATACGGCTCCAATGATTTCAGCCGTCAGCCCCTGCTGACATATATGCCTTCTGTCTGCGGACCGGTTATGGCAGTTGCAGATGTCAACGGTGATAAGCTTGAAGATATCTTTGTAGGAGGAGTCAAAGATAATCCGGGGAAACTGTTTCTCCAGTCAGCCGACGGATCATTCAGAATATCTTCTGATTTTATCTTTGCACCGGATGTATTCTGCACTGACTCAGATGCATTGTTCTTTGATGCCGATGGAGATAAAGATCAGGACCTTTATGTGGTCAGCGGTGGATATCACGACTATGGAAAAGGAAACAAGGCCCTGCAGGACAGGCTGTATATAAATAACGGCAGCGGAAGGTTCACAAGAACAGATGACAGACTTCCTGAAATGCTTCTTTCCAAATCGTGTGTTAAAGCTGCCGATATCGACAGGGATGGTGATATTGATCTCTTTGTGGGTGGAAGGATGATGCCCGGAGAGTATCCGAAACCTCAGGAGAGCTTCCTGCTCATAAATGATGGCTCAGGCCGTTTCACAAATGCGGCTTCCTTAATGCTCCCTGAACTGTCTTCAGGAGGAATGATAACAGATGCCGCATGGACAGACCTGAATAATGATAAGCGGCCGGACCTGATCATTGCAGGTGAATTCATGCCCTTACGTTTATTTCTTAATCAGGATGGAAAAACATTCCGGGAAGCCACAGGCACCTGGTTCGGGAAACCCGAAAGTGGATTCTGGAACAAACTTGCTGTGACGGATATCGACAATGATGGTGATATGGATATTATCGCGGGTAACTTCGGAACCAACTCCCAGATAAAAGGCTCTGAAAATGAACCTGTAACAATGACCTTCAGGGATTTTGACAATAACGGAACAGTTGATCCCATTCTATCATACTTTATTGACGGCATTTCCTGGCCTTTCCCAAGCCGGAATGAATTACTCACCCAGATGAATACTCTCAGGAGGAAATTCCCGGATTATTCTTCCTACGCCAATGCAAAACTGAGCGATATGTTTTCAGAAGAAGATCTTAAATCAGCATCTGTCCTGACAGCCACAGAATTAAAAACCCTTATTTACATTAATACAGGGAATAAATTTGAAAAGAGACTCCTCCCGGTTCAGGCACAGTTCTCACCCGTTCATGCAATTGAGATCCTCGATTACAACAACGACGGCAACAAGGACATGATCCTTGCAGGCAACCAGAATGCAATGTGTGTGAGACTTGGTGTGATGGATGCCAACTATGGTCAGCTTTATGAAGGCGACGGCAAAGGAAATTTCAGATATGTTCCCCAGACAGAATCGGGTTTAATTATAGTTGGCGACGTACGGTCAATTAAAACACTGCCGGTCAAAGGAAAACTTCATCTTTTCATTGGCATCAATAATTTCGGCGTAGCGGCATACGTCTTAAGTAGTAATCCTGTTCAATAAAGACAAGTTGGCAAAAAAGCAGTTGGCAGTTGGCAAAGGTAGCTGGTAATAATGCACATACCGATTACTGATTACTGAATACCGATCACCGAATACCCGCCCCCTGCACAACAGTAATATACCTGTCAGCCCTTATGTCCCTGTAGACCTCCTTAACCCCATCAGCCCATTCAATCTCAAGCATATCAATTTTATCCGCATCCCCGAGACCGATATGCAGCCGTGGATCTTTATTGGACAGATATCCGGTGGTCCATTGATTAATGAGAGCCTGTTTCTTTTCACCTGAAATTACCAAAACCTTTGCACTGATAGCCGGAGCCGGGCCTTTAGGACTTTTAAGTGTCAGGCCAAGCCAGTGGTTTCTGTTCCCTCCGTCATTTCTCAGCAATGCCGGAGTGGCTTCAGTATCTACATGAGAAACAATAATATCGAGATCCCCGTCATTATCATAATCCCATACAGCCATTCCGCGGCCTGAACGTTTTACATTGAAATAATTTCCCAGTTTTTTCCCGGCATCAGTAAAATAGCCTTTGCCGTCATTTTCAAGCAGAAGCTGATATTGAAGTATAAGTTCTTCTGCTGTTCCGTTGGCAGCAAATATATCAAGGTCTCCGTCGTTATCATAATCAAAAAGTGCAGTAGCCCAGCCACCTTTCCCTGCAAACATCTTCTCCACCCCGCTCGGTCCGGTAATATCTTCAAACACGCCGTTACCCATATTTCGGTACAATGCTCCATAGTCAAGGTCTGAGACCAGCATATCAGGTAAGAGGTCCCCATCAACATCACCTATAGTACCGTGCATTGATCCCTGTCCGACACCTTTGCTGTTAGAAGCAACACCGCTTGAAATAGCTATTTCCTCATATTTCCCTTCATTATACCTGAAAAGGTAATTGAAATGATGATCATTGGCCTGAAAAATATCCATGATCCCGTCATCATCATAATCAAATACAACAAGTCCCATACATCTGGCATCGGGATAATAAAGATTGACTTTGCGTGTCACGTCAATAAAGGTACCATCAGACTGCTGCTCATATAGTATTGACAACTGACCCTTATACTGAGTGGGATGAGGCATTATCTCCGGTGATGTCGGGGACACAACGGACTTGTCGTAGCCAAGGAAATTACCAACCATTGCATCAAGAAGGCCATCCCCATTATAATCCCAGTAGATGACGCCTATACTCCATTTTGTAAATCCGTTCAGCTTATCAGGCCCCCTCAGTCCGGCAAAGTCGGTTATATCAGTAAATGTACCGTTACCATTATTACGATAAAAAACATTTGGTCCGTAATTCAGAAGGAACAGGTCTTCGTCTCCGTCATTATCATAATCGACCGCACCTGCCGCCATGCTCCAGTTGATATCATAAACACCGGCTTCTTTTGTAACATCGGTAAATGTGCCGTCGCCGTTATTCCTGTAAAGGCCATCGGGCGTATCTTTAAAAACAAGTCCGTCATCACTTGATATGCCTTCGAGCCAGGTGCCGTTCATCATGAAAAGATCCATCAGACCGTCATTATTATAATCGAAAACAGTTACTCCCGATCCGCTGCTTTCAATAATATTTTCATAATGATGATCGCCGAAATTATATTTGAAATCTATCCCGGATTTAACAGTTACATCTGTATATTTAATTTTTTCCCCGCAGGAAATTGTTATAGCTGTATGCAGTACAAAAATTACTGATCCTGAATTTAATGTTTTTAGAAAATTCATTTAGTCTGTTTAATTCATAAATGTTCGTAATTTACTGTATTCCTTCGTGCCCTTCGTGATAACTTAGTGCTCTTTGTGGTTAAACAACAATGCTTATTTAACCACAAAGAGCACAAAGGATTACACAAAGGACACAAAGGTTATGAATAATTAAAGTTGGATATATTTATAAAATACTGCACCCATTTTTATTCATTCTCTTTCTCAGCCTCCGGGATCTTAAGTTCCTTGAAAGCATTCATAAAACTGTCGCCGGTCACTTCCCGGGTATTATATTCACGCAGGTATTTCTGATGATCATCATCATCGGGATAGGGATCATCAGCTGCAGGAGGATAGCTCTTTATACCATGGAAGGGCAGCGGCAGTACCTGGTTACCGGTTGCTGTATTCATATCGCCGTCTTTCACCCATCCCACACTGCGTATCAGAAAATCTCTTTTCCAGCCTTCCCTTAGTTCAGGCAGGTCGTTTTCATTGAATTCGATCGTCATTTCATCTCCTGCATTATTTATGACATATTTATCATCTGATTCCATTAACAGAGTCCTGACATCTCCAAAACGCGTATAAAATCCTGTAAGATCACGGAATTTCCAGACTGAATCCACATCTGAATAATCGAACCAGTGGGGCCCATATCTTCCTCCCTTCCTGTACATCCTTGAGAATCCCCTGTAATGAAGATCGGCAGATACTGGCTGCATAACAGTAGTTACAAGAGGTGTATCCGGATTCCCTGCAGAAAAGAAAATATGATCCCAGTAAATCTCCATATTTGTCTTTATCCTCACCCGGTGATCCTGTGAAAGGAATTTACCCGAAAGATCTGCTATGACTGTTTTATCCTTACCCATGGGGAATCCGAGGTTTTCAATAACTGTCACCCATTCACCTTTTTCGTTTAACACCTGTATTACGGGAGACATCGTTTTAATTGAATCCGACTGGGTAAGGGAAAAATTAATACTTGCATCTGTCGGAAATACCCATCCCTGCAAGAAGAGGTATAGTTCATTGCCTGTATCCAAAGCTCCGGGATCAAGTATCAGTTCTTTCATTTCAGTGATACCCTGGAATTTATCATTCCGGAAATTTGAAATATAGCTGTCATCTTTTGCTGAGATGAAATGAAGAAGGTCATTTCCGTATGAATCAAAAGCCGATTCAGGGATCTGTTTTTTACTGACCTGATGAATATCCATTCCCGGGAATGGTGGCGGAGTGAATTGTTCCTCCACATAGATATCTGTTGAATCGGGATGATCGACGGCAACCAGTTCTATCTTATCGGTATAGATTGTCTCCCATAATTCACATGTCACCTGAATCGAATAGATGCCATCCTTTGGTTTGAGCATTTCTCCGGGAATCTTAATATAATCGTCAGATGCATCGGCAAAACCGAATCTGGTTTCGCCACCCATTATACCCAGAGGCATTCCCAGGGCACTTCGCCAGAGGATATCCTTAACGAAGATATATTCATCTCCATCCCAGGTATACAGGAAAGGGCAAGATCCCTTAAGCATTTGTGTTTCAATGATTGACTGGTCAGTTTCAGGAAAGAACATGTTCTGAGGCACTCCGTTAGTCCAGGTGATCCTGATCACATCAGCTCTCACCCTGTTACCGATCCCGAAATGAATATTGGGGTCTGTCACGACTTTCGCCTGATAAAGGTCTCCTGCCCTGAGTTCTACTTTCGCACCTATTCCGAAAAAATTGTTTTTTGCACTACCGGTCCTCAGCCCTACGAGCTTCATATTGATAAAATGTCCTGCATTTCCTCCGTCATTTCTTAAAAGGAAGGCACCTCCCGTAACACCTCCGAGGATAATATCCAGATCACCATCATCATTATAATCCATAACCGAAATATCGTAACCTGATCTAATATCCTCCGGCAGGATTTTGGAAATATTTGAATATGTCCCCTTCCCGTTATTCAGGAAAAGAAAAATGCCTTTACTCCCCTTTGAGGCATTCTCACCGGCAACAAACAGATCTGTGTATCCGTCATTATTAAAATCGATAAAAGTGGCATCATATATTGTAGTACCGCGCAGGGAGCTGAATAATTCCCCTGATCTTGTATCCTTCTCAAATGTCCCGTTTCTCTGATTCCTGTATAGTATGTTATTACCTGCCTTAACCGAAAAAACGAACAGATCCATATATCCGTCATTATCATAATCCCCGCAGGCGACACCTCGTGAACCACCCTCATTGTTCAGTCCCGAAGCAACTGTCACATCTCTCATGTAACCCTGCCGCTGGTTGGAATAGAGGCGGTTACTTCCATTCTCATTGGCAACGAACAGGTCAAGGTCACCATCCTCATCAAAATCAATGAAAACAGCATCAACAGATCTTATATTTTCTCCTGAGACGCCCGCTTTCTGAGCCTGTTCTACGAAAGTGCCATCGGCATTATTACGGTAAAGCCGGTTAATACCGTTCCTCGCTTCAAAAATATCAAGGTCCCCATCGTGATCGTAATCAAAGAAAACGGCCTTATTTCCTCCGGTTCTGTCACCTGCCTTTGTACTCACAGTAACATTCTCAAAGGTTCCCATGCCTGTATTCCGGTAGAGAAGATTACCTCCCTCACGCATTATATGAAGATCGAAATAACCGTCATTATCATAATCTGCAAAAAGAGCTGAATATTCCCGGCCCGAATGTTTAATTCCCGAAACAGCAGTGACATCCCTGAAGCGGCCAAGATCGTTATTTAGCAGATAATGTCTGCAGGATGATGAAGCCGGAAAACAACAGCTGACATAAAGATCAATATCTCCATCGTTGTCATAATCGGCTGCCACTGTATGTGCTGCATTCTGTAATGCTGCACCTCCGGTTTCCTTTGAGGGTTTGATAATATCCAGGCCTGCGGATGCAGTGGAGTTTGTATAATGAACTGCATCTGCAGCCGATACCATTTCACTTGTCCGTGATATTGTCGTCTGATCAAAAGTTATAAGCGGAAAGCCCACAAGTGATCCTCCCGGTCCCTTAAGATCCACCATACCGGCCTGATAGGGAGATGATACTTTCAGAAAATTATGGAATATTGTAAAAGAGGTAACGGCCCTGGTAAGGTCATTCTTCCTTATAAGAGAAAGGGTCTGATCATAATACTTTCCTGCTTCAGCCGGTAATTCAGGGAACTGCTTCTTAAGGATCTCAAGCTGCTCGGTTGCCCGGTCATTATCCCCTTTTCTTATATAGATATCAATAAGGTTAAGACGTGGAACGATATTGGCGGGAGCTGCCTCTGCAAGTCTTTTTGTATAAAGCTCTCTCCCTGATGCCGCATCTTCACTGGACATTATTGAATATATTTCGGCAATACTATAGAGAGTCTTTACATGCGAAGGTGAATATTTCAGAGCATCTGTCAGTTCATTAATTGCACTTTCCTGTTCATTGTTCATCTGATACACTGTCGCAAGTATAAGTCTGATATCAGGATCTTTCGGGTCAATCCTTATCGCTCTTAAAAGCTGTTTTTCTGCTTCGGGATATTTTCCCATACGGAGATAGGTCAGACCAAGATTAGCATAGCCCAGCTTTTCCTTTGGAGCCAGTTTGATCAACCGCAGGAACTGCTGTTCCGCTTCTTCAAGTTTGAACTCCTCAAGATAAGCCAGACCAAGGGTTCTGACAGTAATAAGTTCCTGTGCTTTCTGCTGGTCCCTGCTCTGGGAATAAGTGCAACCTGTAAAAAGAAAAATGAATATTCCACAAAAAAAAGCCGCCCTTATCATATGCATCAGATTAATTCTTTAAAGAAAATCATTTCTGAGCAAATTTAGAAAATAAAAGCTTTCCCTTCCCTTTTACCCTTGTCATCAAAACGGATCATGCCGGTAATCCCTCTGATACTTATCTTTTTAAGGGTTTCCTGAATCTTTTCGCGGTCAGTAGACCCGGCTTGTAATATGGAATTTATCAGGACATTAGCCATGTCAAATGAGTATGAGGCAACCATGCCGGGATGGGTCCTGTTAGTTTTGAAATAATCTCTGGCAAAGCGCGTGTCGCTTGTAACCGTATCGAATGATGAAGGAATAAGAAGGGAATTTTCAACCTCATTCAATTCGTTTTCAGATAAGAGATCTTCATTAAGTATGGTGAGGGATCCGAATAAAGGAATATCAGCATTAACTTTTCTGACTGCTCTTAATATTTTGAGTGAATTCCCGGGAGTACAGAAAATTATTATGCAATCAAATTTCCTGCTCAAAACCTGGTTCGCAAGTTTACCGCTGTCATTTAAATAATTTTTACAGGAAAACTGTTCCGGCAGGGATTTCCCTTTCAGCCTTGTGATTCTAAGCAAAGCATCCGCAGAGAGATCAGAGTCATAATCATCGTCAGAAATTATGGCAATTTTTTTATATTTCCGTTTTTCATAGATCTCTCCGGCAAGCGCTTCAGCCTGCTGATTGTAATCAGGGACAAAATTGAAGAACCAGGGAACGAATGCCTGTGACAATGTCGGGTCTCCGGACCAGGCTGACAGCATAACAACTGTAGCTTTGGTTGCAGCCTGTTCCACAATATGTGCATTCCTCCCGTCGCAGGATGCCATAAGGGCACATACTTTTTCATTGAAGATAAGTTCCACGGCTTTTTTGGAACCCGTTCCCCAGGGGCCTTCCATTGAACTCACAACAAGCCTGAAAGGGCGACCCCTCATACCGCCTTTTTCATTTGCCATCCTTACAGCCAGTTCAGCACCATGAATTGCTGATGTAGTACTGCTGTCCTGTACCAGTAAACCCAATTTTATTTCCTGGGATAAAGCGGTTATACAGGTTGCAAACAGGAATGGGATAATGAAACGGCAAAGCTTATAAATGGGCTTCAGTAAAAAGCCCCCCCTGGGGGGTTGGGGGGTTGATTCAATCGGTAAGTTCACTTTTAAATTATAACAGATCCCTGCCTATTGCCTTTGCTACCTTTTTAAGATCGCTCATCAGAAGAGAGAACTCATCGGGGCTGAGTGACTGGTGTCCGTCGCACAAAGCCTCTTCGGGTTTATGATGAATTTCAATGATAAGCCCATCGGCGCCGGCAGCAACGGAAGCATTAGCCATGGGCGGAACCATCCATCTGAGTCCGGTCCCATGACTGGGGTCAACGATTACCGGGAGATGCGTCAGATGTTTAAGCATTGGAACAGCGCTAAGGTCAAGTGTGTTACGGGTAGTTGTCTCGTATGTTCTTATCCCCCTTTCGCAAAGGACAACCTGCCCGTTCCCCTGGTTAAGAATGTATTCTGCCGACAAAAGGAATTCTTCTATTGTAGCCATCATTCCACGTTTCAGCAATACCGGCTTCCTTGTTTTTCCGACCTCAACAAGAAGCGGATAGTTGTGCATGTTCCGCGATCCGACCTGAAGCATATCGGCATATTCCGCAACAAACTCAACCATACGGGGGTCCATTACCTCTGTTACAAAAGGCAATCCGGTTTCTTTCCTCACTTCGGCAAGCATTTTAATACCTTCTTCCCCAAGACCCTGGAAATTATATGGTGATGACCGCGGCTTAAAAGCACCGCCCCTCAGAAGGACTCCTCCTGCCCTCTTAACTGCTTTTGCCGTCT
>CAZWUB010000089.1:0-3276 GCA_964637415.1 uncultured Rikenellaceae bacterium | reverse complement strand
ACATTTTCCTGTTCAAACCTGGGAGCAGGAGAAAATTCAAATCTGCCGCTGTTGACTTTTGCCATATAAATTGGTCTTAAGTTATTAAAGGCACCGTCAAAAATGACAACACCTGTAACACCTCTGTACCCCTGGAAGGTTTTAAGATCGGTAAGGATATCCCTTATCAGTGCACGGTTCAGGCCAACTTTATGTATTGCTGCAATTATCATATTAACGGCATCATAGGCATGAGCGGCAAAAACGTTCGGTTCCATACCGAAACGCTTCACATAATCTGCCCTGAAAGCTTTCAGTTTCGGATCATCGGCATCAGGATTGTACTGACAGGTAGTAATAACTCCTTCGGCATGCTTCCCGGCTGTTTCGAGGAATTCAGGATTTACCATCCGGTCGGATCCAAAGACAGGCTGAGTCATCCCCAATTCCCGTATCTGCTTGACAATCAGACCAGATTCTTTTGCATTACCCCAGACAAGTATTGCATCCGGATTTATCTTTTTTATCCTTTCAAGCTGTTGCCTGAAATCGGTTTCAAGGTCATTGAAACGCTCTTCGATTACCGGAGGAAAGCCTATTCTTGTTGCAGAACGGTTAAAATGCATTGTACCAACCCTTCCATACCTGTTGTTGGCCCTCATCATTGCAACTCTCTTATACCCTTTATCAGTATAAATCATTTTAACAAGGGCATAACTGCTCTGCCTGTCATCCGGAATATTGCGTAAAACCCACGGTATATTTGTCTCGGTAAAAGTAGGATCAGGATCTCCGGGATTAATGACCGGGATTTCAAGTTTCAGTGTAGCCCTGATCGCAACATGTGAATTGATATCATCAATAGTACCTACCCATGCCCATACTCCCTCGTCGTCCATCTTAACAACCTCATTTGCAGCTGCACCCCAAAGACCAACATCGTTATGTACCATCAGCCTGAACGGAGTACCCTTATATCCTCCTCTTTTATTTGCCTGTTCAACTGCAAACAGGGCTCCCTGCATCATCTGCTCACCCAGAGGCTGAATTATTGATCCTTCAAGCGGACCGAGGAATCCAAGCCTTACCTCTTTAAGATTCCCGGGAGGTGGTATCTCACGGCCTGCACCATAAAACCAGGTGGGCTCAAGAAAATGATATTTATATGCTTTCTGATACTTATCAAAAGCCACAAGTTCATCAGGGATATTTCCATAATTCATGTTCTTTTGCTGCCCGTTGATAACCACAGACATCTGTGACATAAGCAAGATTATGCCGGATAATAAGATCTTATTCAGTGGTTGCATAGGTTAAATTTTTAACATTTTCAATTTTTATTGATCAATTCACCCCGGCTTACTCCCTTCGAAGTTGCAATCCATAGCACGTCATCCTCCGCATCGACACCAATAATGAAATTATGTGCAATGGAGGGAGATAAAGGTGTTTCTCTGACCAGAGTATTTCCGTTCTTTAAAACAGCCATCCCGTCGGTACTGTTGTCAAATTTTTTATAGGTTACCCAGTTTGTTCCGTCAGTACAGCTTAAACCATTATCACTGCATACATACACAACCTTCCCTTCAGCTCTGAGGAAGTTTATAAAATTGCTTGCAAGGCCGCTGTCGTGGTCAAAATAACCTTTCCAGTTTTTACCGTCATAGCGGCTCATTCCGAAATATGTCGAGACCCACAGGATGCTGTCTGCATAGGAAGTGGCTGTTGTTATATCATGGATCACTCCGTCATCCGGCTGAAGATCGATCTCCATAAATCCGTCCGGGTCGACATAATCCCTGAAATGATGAGTATCAGTATTATATTCGATAACTCCTCCACCCCATGCAGCAATCCATACTTTTCCGTCACCTGCCGAAAGAGCATAAGTCCAGGGTTCATGCATCGGCGCGTTCATTTCAGTAAAGATCTCCCATTGTTTTGTCCGGGTATCATAATGACCTGCTCCTCCTCCGGTAGCACACCAGACATCATGACCGAAACAGAATACATTATATACCAGATCATTCGGCATACCGCTGTTGAACTGGTTGAAAGTTTCGAATTTACCGCCCGACCAGCGGTTGAGACCGCCCAGTGTTCCTATCCAGACATCTCCGGTAAGAGCGCTCACGTCAATTGAAACGATACCATTATGTGCCAGTCCGTCTTCAGTCGTATAGGTTATCCATTTATCATCCTCATAAACTGCCAGCCCATGATGGGTACCAACCAGAACACGGTCTCTTTCCCTGTCAATCCTTATGGTATAACATTTATCTGAAGGTAACCCGTCTTCCACAAAGAAATTTTTCCAGTTGCCGTAAACGGGCATCTCATCCATATACCTCAAACGTCCGGATTCTTTTTCAATTGATTCCAGGGTTGTAAAATCAACCCCACCTGAATCATTGTTAACCGGCTTCTCCGGAATTTTTTTATCATCCCTTATGCTTATGGCCAGTATTACAATCCCGGCAATTATAAGCCCCGGGATAGCAAATCTTACAGATTTCCTCTTAAAAAATTCCTTCATGGTTTTATTCTTTTATTTCTCCGGATTCCGGCTTGCAGGATCTTTTCCTCTTCTTTATAATATTCGGGACCGCTGAGTGAGCGGAGATATTCAATAAGTTCGTTCAACTGTATTTTGGTAAAATCATTAACCCTTCCGTGGACATCATTCGCAGCATATATTGTCCATATCTCTTCCAGGGATAATGCAAGGCCGTGATGCAGGTAAGGAGGTGAAGCATATATATTATTAAGATGAGGGGTGTCAAACAACATTGAGTCATCACTTGCCAGAAGAGAGCCTACATCTTCCGGTTGTTTATGTGTAAAATAAGGAGGAGGATGACAGGTTATACAACGCTGTTTAGGTGGGATTTCGTTCCCGAGGTTGTCATGAGTACGTTCAAAAAGGGCTTTACCCCGCAATTGCATTTCATTTAACTCGCCCCTGGGATTGTACTGAAGGTTCGGAGGGTAAGGTATTCCTGTTACGATATAAGCGACGAGAGCATCCAGTTCCTCATAACTGAAAGGTTCATTCCTGGTAAGTACGGTTGAAAAGCGCATACCATCCTGTTTATAAATAGTCTGGTTCTTGCCGTTCCACTTGAAAGGAGGAGTATCCCCTATATCCCTTAATGATTGAGTATTTGCAAGGTTACGGCCCATATCCTTCGATGCCATATTATAAACCAGTCCGTCTTCATGAGCATCGGGATGACAGGTATAACATGTATACTGATTCTGGAAAGTCCCTTTGGCATTATTCAATAACCTCCTGCC
>CAZWUB010000088.1:9820-14176 GCA_964637415.1 uncultured Rikenellaceae bacterium | reverse complement strand
TCGCAATGACGGGAACGTGGAGAGGAATTGAGGTTTGGGGAACGGATTGCTTCGTCGTCCCGCATGCGCGGGACTCCTCGCAATGACGGTAACAAGGATTGAACTTTAGAATTTATAGTATGTTGGTAATCAGGGATGTAACTAAGAAATATTACAAAGGGACGAAGGAATTCACGGCTCTGGAAAATGTAAGCCTGGAGATCAGAAAGGGTGATTATATTGTGATTTCAGGACCAAGTGGTGCCGGGAAATCAACTCTGCTTTATATAACCGGTGGTATGATACGGCCGGATAAAGGGGAAGTAATTTATAACGACGGGAATATTTACGATCTGAAAGCAAAAGAGAAAAATGAATACCGCAAAAAACATATTGGATTTGTTTTTCAGCAATTCCACCTGATGCCCTTCCTTACTGTCAAAGAAAATATCAGAATGGCATGTTATGAGAAGTCACAATGTGCCGCCATTGATAAATTTTTGGATCAATGTTCATTAACACCGCTCAGAGATAAATATCCTTCTGAACTGAGTGTCGGTGAAAAACAACGGACAGCATTCATAAGGGCAATAATTACAGAACCGGAGATACTCCTTGCTGATGAACCCACGGGAAATCTCGATCCGGCCAACAGCGAAATACTTATGTCGCTTATGAACGATTTTCATAAAAAGGGCGGAACAATATTACTTGTATCTCACAGCCCCGAAGCATCGAAATATGCTCAGAGACAGATTAGTCTTATTAATGGTAAAATTACAGGGGTATGAAGAAAAATATTAAGGTAGGGAAGTTTTTATTTTTACTGATATGCCTTATCCCAATTCTGGTTATTAATAATCCTTTATCAGCTCAGCAGGCACAAGAACCCAAAGCCGGTTTAATGGCCGGACAGGCCGAAAGGACTTCAGTATCAAAAGAACCTGGTCTGTTATTTTATCTTTCAGGTGATCAGGATTTTTCTGCGAATTTTGCTGCAGGCGGACAAACTGATCCGAATTTTCTTAGAGATGTAACTCTTATTCCTGACGGGGCAATTGGTAAAGCATTCAGAGCTGAGGATACACAACTGATGACCTACTGGGCTCCGGGAAATATTTATGCCCAGCGGGGAACAATCTCTTTTTTCTGGCGGTCACGATATCCTGTGGGACCCACACCATTCCCGGTCTTCCGTGTCGGATATGCCGATCACTCCAGCTGGGATATGATCTGGCTCAGGATCGATTATAACGGCTCAGGATTTGATGCTTTTATTACTGATATAGGCCTGTCGAGGACAAGAATTTCATGGTACACCGATAAATTTCCGGAACCCGATAAGTGGATACATATTACACTTTCATGGGATGAGACGGAAGGGATCAGGTTTTATGTCGATGGAAAGCTTGTTGCACAAAAGACCTCCGGCGGAACAGTTTATGATGCCGGTCTTGATCAGTTTGGTCCGCATTCGAGGATTATAAGTCCATACCAGGTTCAGAGTGCATATTGTTTTTCACGGGGCGGGGATATAGATGAAATAAGGATCTATGACAGGATGCTCCCTGATGAGAGTATACCTTTTATTGCTGCAGGAAAAGCCTTAAAAAAACTGTCTCCGTTGAGACGTGACCTGAAAGAAGTCCGATGGCGTGATGAATGGTGGCTGCGGAACGGATGGAATATCCCCAACCCTGCACCTCCTTTACTTCCTTCCGCAGAGACATCAGTCAGGAAGGTTGAGATCCACGAAGCAACCGATATCAGACGATGGTACTGGAAAGCTAACGACGGGATAAGGGAAACAACCTGGCCGGGAGTGTATAACATGTCGAGATTGCCGGGCCGGTATGACTATTTTGTTCTGCCTGACTGGGATTGCTATTCCGGCTCCGGACAGACAGTAAGATTCACTGTCCCTGAAGAGAAATGGAATCATATTGAGATATGGGGCAAGGCATGGGGACAGATTACCCTTGAAGATGATTCAAAACCAGATTTTACTTTTGGCGTCAGGAGACAGGATCAGGTAAAATCTGTTCATCATCTTTCAGAGACTAAAAAGGGAGGGATAATCCGCTTTGATAATGCCCTTATTGAAGAACCGATCGGGTCGTTTGAAGTATATAATATTGAAGGTGGAAGCGCACCTGCCGGATCTGCCAGTGAAACATTCAGACTAGAACAATATATAACCGAGCCTGTAGCTAATTCCCTGAAGGAGATCTTATCATTTGTCAGGGGAAGGTATCCTGACGATGAGAGAACAATGATGATCGGAAGGCCGTCTGGATTTAAAGGACCAGAGATTTTGTCTAAAATGAAGGTATTTTCTTTACCGGTTATCAATATAATGATCCCGTATGGCGATCATCCGGATCATGGTCTGGATGGTGTTGAAATCAAGCTTCCTCCTCTCAATGTTTTACCGACGCACAATGGTGTTTTTCCTTTAAATATAAGGATAAAGGATCCTGTCTGGCCTGTGCGCGATATGGCTGATTTCAGCTTTTCAGTCAGGCCCGGGGATGCTCCGGTTCTGTGGATAGACCTCCGTGACCGGATACTGCCGGAAGAAAAGGCGCTTTATCTTACAATATCAGGCGCCGGAGCTGATCTCACCCCGGAATTATTAAGAGGGACCGTTGTGAGACTTGTTTTTAAAACATCAGAACAGTCACTGGCTGAGCATGAAATTGACCGTTTTACCCAGATCCGCGACCTCTATGCACATATAGTTGAAGAGAGACCCCTTACACCCAGGCTAAATCTGTATAACAGGTTCATGGCTGATTATAACGACCTGCTATCGGTCAAACCCGGTCACTGGCTTGCACAGACTTATAAGTATGCACTCGGGGGTGGTAATAAACCGGAATATAAGATCCCGGAAGCTCCTGAAGATATTCCTGAATGGGCTTTTCTCCAGATAGAATATTTACGGAAACTTGAAAAAATAGCTTCATACTATATCGATAACCGTCAGATTGCTAATGGTGAATTCGGGGGAGGGCTTTCAGATGACGGCGACCTGACAAATATGTGGCCCGGAATGGCTTTCCTTGGTATCCATCCTGAAAAACTTCTTGAGTCATTATTGCTCCATATGGAAGCCTATTATGATCAGGATCGCCCTTCATACAATGCAGGTCTGAAACAGAGAAGTCTTCCATTGTTCACAAACGGTCTTGCAACAATTTTTACAGATGAATTGCATTCTCTGGAAGAAGGGATACAGGTTGTTGCTCAGTGTATGCTTCTCGATTACGGTAATCCCCTTCATGTTGAACGTGGAATGGAAACAGCTTCCAGGATGCTGAAGGATGTTACACAGGTAAATGAAAAAGGCCACCGTCACTTCAGGTCAAGATATTACAGCGGAACAAAAACAGCTGAGGAGGATCCATGGCAATGGTCTGTTAATCATTCATATCATGTCCTTCAGCCATCCTATTTGCTTGCCCGTTACAATGGTAATCCGCAGGTTGTAAGAATGATCACGGATCTTGCAGATGCTCTGCTGGATCATTCGGCCGACGGGAAATTAAATACCGAAATCCATTTTTCTACAGATGAAGCGAGGGACGATACCGGAAACCGGGGCAAGCCATGGTCGCTTTTCCTGGCTGCATGGAAGCTGACCGGTGATAAAAAATATCTGGAACCTTTACCACAGAACTTCTTTTATAAGCGTGAATTCAACAGGGAAACAATTGAAGATAACTACAGGAATGAGATCGAAAACCTCGGGATCCGTGAATATATAAATACTGAGGGAAGTGTATGGATTGACAGGATATCCTCATTCAATCCTGTAATTCAGGAAGACCGGCTGGGAGGTGTTGCACTTACAAGAACAAATATCCTTTATCCCATGAATCGCATAAGCTGGAATTTCAAGGCTCCGGCATCATGGGAAAGTACTGCTGTTTATGTACAGGAGTCTGCACCGGAAAAGATCAGAATAATAGCATATAATCTCGAAAATGAACCAGTAAATGCCGAAATGACACTATGGGATGTTTTGCCCGGAAACTGGAGGATGACAACCGGCATCGATACAGATGATGATCAGATACCTGATGCTGAGCTCATTGAATCTTCAGTTAATACTGCCAGGGGAGAAATGCTGAAGCTTACTTTTGCTCCCCGCCAGTACACTGTTATTTCACTTGAGTTGAAGGAATCTGCAGAAAAAGGCTATTGGGAGCTACCCGATATTGCAATCGGGAAAGAAGATATTTCCCTTTCTGAAAATGAAATTACTGTAAGGGTTCACAACATCGGAGCAGTTATCTCACCTGAAGCAGAAATAGTTGTTACAGATTCCTCAGGAGTAAAAATTGGCTCTGCAAAAGTGCCTCCTGTTGAAGC
>CAZWUB010000088.1:0-9720 GCA_964637415.1 uncultured Rikenellaceae bacterium | reverse complement strand
TGTGCCCTATACGTATAAATACCCCTCCCAAAATAGGTCTAAATCGTCTTACCTGATCCTGCTCATAATCATACTTTTGTTAAAAATTAAAGCAGTATTAATGCAGAACTACAATGAAATGCTTATGCAGGATGTCAGGTTCCGGGAAGGACTTAATGCCTGCATGAACTGCGGAGTCTGTACAGCAATTTGCCCGGCCGCGGAATTCTATGATTATGACCCCAGGAAAATTGTTGACCTGGTTCAGTCGGGAGACAATGAGGAAATTGAAAAGCTTCTGAAATCAGAGACCATCTGGTACTGCGGCGAATGCATGTCGTGCAAAACAAGATGCCCGAGAGGCAACACACCGGCCCTTGTTGTAATGTCACTGAGAACACTTTCCCAGAAACTGGGATTCTTTACCGAATCGGAAAAAGGACGACAACAGTTTGCAATCAAAAGAACAGTGGGTGAAAATATATTCAAATACGGTTATTGCGTTGCAGCTTATGCCGTCAGTCCCGAAATGCACCTCGAACAGGGTCCGATATGGAAGTATGTCATCGAAAATTCAAAAGATATTTATGAACGAATGGGCGGACATGTTGATGAACTTGGTGAAGGACCACTTAGAAAAATTCCTGAAGATGCCAAAGAAGAGCTTATAAAGATCTTTGAAGTAACGGGTGGGATGGACTTGTATAAGGATATTGAACGTCACTCAAAGAAGAAAGCTTCCGAAATGGGCTTGCAATATAGTGATCAGGGTATTGATAATGAATATTTTATTGAGGTATTTACTGCAAATAAGAAAGACCACCACGCTTAATAAATCAAGTATATGTCAAAGGAAGGTAAAAAAAGGATATGGTCCGATTATCAGAAGGAAATTGCTGATGATCACTTCTTCTATGTAAGGTCCTGCATCAGGCAGAGCTTCTTCCCCGGATCCGAACAGTTTTTCCTGCATTTCCTGAGAGATGTTCTTGGGAAAGATATTTACGAAAATCCGTCTCATACAACCTGTACGGGAATCGGTTACCATGGTGATGTTGTTCCGCTTGCAACCATAATGACTGTAGTTGCAAGACATTTTGCCCTGATGAAAGAATCGGGCTATAAAAACATAGCCATTTCATGTGTCACATCCTTTGGTATTTATACCGAAATTATTGAGACCTGGAAACACTTTCCGGAAGAACTGGAAAAAACTCGTGATTATCTGTATAAAGCTACGGGACGGGAATTTGATGTTCCCGAGACAATGGCTCATACAAGTGACATTATTTATAAATTCAGGAATGAAATAGCTGAAAAAGCCAGATACAGGCTCATAAATAAGGAGACGGGTGAACCTTTGAATGTTGTGGAACATATCGGCTGTCATTATTCAAAGATGTTCCCGAAATATGGTGTTGGTGGAGCGGAATTCCCGAATGTACTTGGTGGAATGATTGACAGCTGGGGAGGGAAGGTTGTTGATTATCCCGAGAGACGGCACTGCTGCGGATTCGGTTTCAGACAATACCTTGTGCAGGCTAACAGAGGTTATTCACTATCAAATACTGTAAAGAAGTTCGAATCGATGAAACCTTTCAAACCTGACTTTGTACTTACAAATTGTCCGGGTTGTACAATGTTCATGGATAAGTGGCAGTATACAATAAAATCGATGGAAGGTACTGTTTATGGTGACAACGGTGAATCTATCCCGGTACTGACCTATGAAGAGCTTGCCGGACTTGTGCTTGGATATAATCCCTGGGACCTGGGAATTCAATTTCATATGGTTCAGTCGGAACCTCTTTTAAAAAAGATGGGAATTGAATATAACCCCGATGATAAATACAGAACAAAGGATGGCAGACAGATGCCAATACCACAGAATATGATAAATGCCTGATAAAAAACAGATTACAATAATAGGAGGGGGCGTTGCCGGGATGGAAGCAGCTGGTCAGCTTGCCAGGGCTGATTATATTGTTACTCTTCTGGAAAAGGAAGTAAAAACAGGAGGACATGTAAAAGACTGGTATCATCTTTTTCCTGACAGGCGCGACAGCAGGGAAGTTATTAATTATCTTGAACAGCAGGTTGAGCACAAAAATATAAAACTCCGGACAGGAATAACTGTTGAAAATCTTAAAAAAAATAATGATTCATTTCTGATAAAGACATCAGATGGATCAGAAATCAGATCTGATGCAGTTATAGTAGCAACTGGTTTCGACCTTTTCAGAAGCGAGCGGAAAGAGGAATACGGTTATGGGATTTATGATAATGTAATTACCTCCGCCGATCTTGAAGTGATGTTCAGAAAAAATGAGGTGAGAAGACATAACGGAGATATACCAGGTGTTATCGGATTTATACATTGTGTGGGGTCGAGAGATGAGAAGGTGGGAAATGTTTACTGTTCAAAGCTCTGCTGCGTTACAGCCGTGAAACAGGCGATGGAAGTAAAAAAGCATATCCCCGGCGCAAGGATCTTCTGCTTTTATATGGATATGAGGATGGGCGGCGCTCTTTATGAAGAACTTTATAAGGAATCGCAGGAAAAATATGGCATTAATTATATCAGGGGAAAGCTGTCGGAAGTATCTGAAAATATTAACAACAAGCTGGTTTTAAAAGTAGAAGATACACTTGCCGGACGGCCACTGAGAATGGAACTGGATATGCTTGTTCTGATGGCCGGAATGGAAATGTCGCAAAGCGGACTGAATTTAGCGAAATCGGCCGGGCTGGAGACAGGGGAAAATCGTTTCTTCGCACCGGCAGATCATCATTTCGGCAGTAATAAAAGCAAAATGGAGGGAGTATTTTATGCAGGAGCCTGTACTGCTCCGATGAATATTACTGAGACAATATCTCACGCAAGGGCCGCCGTTGCTGATGTGATTGATTATTTCAGGAACCTGAAAAGCTGATATGGATAATTTTGGATTTTCAATATTGAAGGGCAGGCATATCGATTATGATTCGAATGATAAAAGCATTGCCGAATATATTTCCGAAAGAGAACCGAGCTTCAGGATCTGCATAGAATGCGGATGCTGCTCAGCAACCTGTACAACAGGCAATTTTACCCGATTCAGTCTCAGGGAACTTCAGATACTGCTTAAACGTGGAGAAAATGAGAGTGTGCGTGAAGTAATCGGCAGATGCATGCTTTGCGGGAAATGTACTCTTGCCTGTCCGCGTGGTGTCAATACAAGAAATGTGATTTTACTTGCCAGGGAAGCTTTTCAAAAAAGAATTAAAAATGCAATTTGATCCTTTTATAATACCTTTTAATATCGGCCTCTATTTCATTCTGATATATGCTGTGGCGAGAAGTGTTATATGGTTCAGAGCCCTGTCACGTTCCGATAAGCTGCGTCTTCAGCGCGGTTTCTTCGGTCGGGCATTCGGCCAGAGCCTGAAGGAAATATTCCTTGAAAGCCTTATCCACAGAAAAATCCTCAAAACGAATTTCAGGCTCGGATATATGCATATGAGCCTCGCCTTCGGATGGTTCCTTCTTATATTATTCGGGACAATAGAAGCAGATGTTTTCGGTGAGTCACATCTTAATCCTCCTTATAAAGCAATATTCTTCAAATTCTTTAATCCTGTACATGGCAGGATGGGGATTGAAGCCGCCTATACCTTCCTTATGGATCTTATTCTTGCCTTCATCCTGTCGGGCCTTATCCTTGCTGTTATTAAAAGATTCTGGTCTCCTGTTGTAGGTATGAAAAGAACTACGAAGCTGAAACCTCTCGACAAGGTGGCCCTGACATCATTATGGCTTATTTTCCCGAGCCGCCTTCTGGCTGAGAGTTTTACAAGCGGTGCTTACGGAACAGGAAGCTTCCTTACAGGGACTCTTGGTAACGCCCTGGCATCTTTTCTCCCCGCAATTGAACTGGCTTACCCTTTCTGGTGGCTATATTCATTGTCACTTGGTACTTTTTTCATACTGCTCCCGCTCACACGCTATATGCATATTCCCACAGAACTGTTCCTGATTTTTGCACGAAATTCGGGTATCAGAACAGGCGATCAGCCTGGTGCTTTTCAGGAGATGCAGATCTATTCCTGCTCATCATGCGGTATATGTATTGACGCCTGCCAGCTTAACTTTTCCACTGGTATAACAAATATTCAGTCGGCTTATCTCCTTAAAGGTCTGAGAAATGATACTGATGTGAGTGAGATTGCAAATAACTGCCTGATGTGCGGACGATGTGATGAAAAATGCCCTGTGGGTATTGAGCTTACACCTATCAGAATGATTGCAAGAAGGACAGGAGAGACTCCTAAAAGCGATACAAGCCTCCTGAAAAGATATTTTCCTGACCGCTCTTTTCCTGTTTCGCCTAAACCTGCGGTAAGTCCGTCATTCAGCTGGCTGCCTGAAACAGAACCGGCAAAAGCTGATGTAATATATTTTGCCGGATGTATGACCCACCTGACCCCGGCAATCAAGATTGCAATGAAAAAGATACTCGATGCCTCAGGGGTAAATTATAATTTTATTGATGAAGACGGAGGGGTATGCTGCGGACGCCCTCTGATGCTCGCCGGTCAGGACAGGGAAGCAAGAGAGCTTATAAATTATAATTCGCAGTCCATCTGGAAATCAGGTGCGAAAATACTTGTAACATCATGTCCTATCTGCTATAAAGTATTCAGGGAGAGTTATTACCTCGATGTTGAGGTTCTTCACCATACACAATATATCAGAAGGTTGATACTTGACGGTTCAATAAAACTGAATTTTCTTCGCAGAACCGTTGCTTATCATACACCATGCGAGCTCGGAAGACGGTCAGGTGTCTATGATGATCCCAAACGGGTGCTGATGCATGTAGCCAGACTTCTGAAAACAGGATTTGAAGACGAAAACTCTCTTTGCTGCGGTGGAAGCCTTGGAAATACGAGGATCAGTTACCAGCAGAAAAATAAGATAGCACAGGATGCTGCTGCTGAGCTGACAAAAGATAAGCCGGATATGATCGCAACTGCCTGCCCCTTATGTAAAAAGACTTTTGCAGGTGCTACCGCAACGAAAGTTGCAGATATTGCAGAAATTGTGGCTGACGCCCTTGTGTCAAAAGGTTCAGCACAGAATTCACCCAAAAGAAAATTTTCGAAGCTGAAAGAACCTGCAGATATCAACTGAAAAACTTCACTAAATCTTCATTTACTATCCTTTACATTTATACCTTTGCAGCTCCGAAAATGAGTCCTGACTTTTTAATAATATTTTTAACCATTAAAAAATTTATTACTATACAATGGAATGGTTTTTGTAACGTTCTATAGACAGTAAACCATAAAAATATTTAAACACAGTAATGAAAAAAATATTCTATTTTCTGATTTTGTCTATTGCAGGAATTGGCCTGTTTTCTTCATGTGGCAGTAATGATACAAACGCAGCAGATGAAAACACTGTTAACGAAAAAAAGATAATGCAGCAACCTGATGGAACAATTTCTCTGCAACTGGAAAATGCAGATCGTTACAGCGATATTCAGGATCCTTCGGAAAATACTGCCGAGTGGAATGTTGTGGTATCAAAATCAGGAAGGTATAATGTCTGGCTTTCAAGCGCTACCACCGATACAACAGATCTTAATTACAAGAATAAAGTGCTTGTCAGCGTTCAGGATACCAGAATTGAAGGAAGACCTGCCCCTGATAAGATCGTAAAAAATTCAAATGAGGTATCTTATCCCTGGTACAGGGCTGATTCATATATCGGGTCGATGTATATTAAAGATACCGGAGAATTTCATATACAGGTTATAAGCGAACAAATCCTGCCTGAGGATGCGTTTAAGGGAGATGTTTCAAAAGAGGATATTTCCAAACTCCTCTCTGTTTCATTCACTCCTGTCAAAAGATAAAAGGTAAATTTCCAGGTAAAAGGGCCGCAGATAGCAGCCCTTTTTTTTATCTGTTATCTTCGATCCACTTACGGGCATTTACAAATGCCCTGATCCAGGGGGTAACATCATCTTTCTTTCTTTCAGCCGGATACCAGGCACACTGCCATGGGAAAAATGCCCGTTCAGGATGAGGCATCATTACAAGATGCCTGCCGTCAGCAGAACATAGAGCAGCTGTATCATAATCCGATCCATTCGGATTGGCCGGATAGGTGTGATGAGAATATTTCATGGGGATATTATATTTTTCCTCATCGTACGGTAAGCTGAACTGCCCTTCCCCGTGAGCCACCCACACACCAAGTTCCAGACCTGACATATTCCCGAGCATAACTGAATTGTTTTCCTGAATTTTAACACTGAGGAAAGAAGATTCAAACTTTCCCGATTTATTATGAAGAAGTTTTGGCATCTCTTCATGATCGGGACAGATAAGTCCCAGTTCAGCCATTAGCTGGCAACCATTGCATACACCAAGGGAAAGAGTGTCTTTTCTTCCGTAAAAATTCTCAAGAGCTTTCCCCGCTGCTGAATTATACCTGAAAGCGCCTGCCCATCCTTTCGCAGATCCAAGAACATCGGAATTCGAAAATCCTCCGACAAGGACTATCATATTTATGTCCTCAAGAGTCTCCCTTCCCGACATAAGATCTGTCATATGGACATCCTTCACATCAAACCCGGCAAGATAAAGTATGTAAGCCATTTCCCGGTCGCCGTTAACTCCCTTTTCCCTTATAATCGCAGATCTTATGCCACTTCTTTTCCTTCGGGATGGCGATATACCAAGGGACTTAAAAGTCCAGTCATATTTGAGGTTGAGGTTGAGGTTTAGGTTAAGGGGGTGGTTTTTATAATTCAGGAACCTCTCCATGGCGAGATCAGGTTCAGTCTGACGCCTGTCGAGAAGATATGATGTTCTGAACCATTTATCTCGCAGGACATCAATATCATAGGTCCGGGAAAATGTGCCATTAGCTACCGAAAGTATTCTCTCATTCACCGGATGACCTATTGCATAGTATGATATCCCATGCTCTATCAGGAATTCTGAAACTTCATTCACGTCCTTCACCTGTATTATAATTCCCGGATTCTGACTGAAAAGGATCTTTATCGTATCAGATTCTTCGATCGCCGAAAGGTCAACGGATAATCCTCCGGAAGTGTTTGAAAAACACATTTCAAGAAGGGTCGTCAGCATTCCGCCGGCTGATATATCATGACCTGCCATCACCTTATTATTCCGGATCAGCTGCTGTATACTGTTAAATACCTCGGTAAAATACCCCGCATCTTTTACCGTTGGGACCTCATCACCAATACAGTTTACAACCTGGGCAAAGCTGCTGCCTCCCGGCTTGAATGAATCGCGGCTCATATCAATATATAGAAGGCTTGAATATGGATCATTTACCACGACAGGTTCGACAATTCTTCTGATGTCATTTACTTCTGCTGAGGCCGATATTATAACAGTACCGGGAGAGTAGACAACCATATCATTGTATTTCTGTGTCATCGAAAGACTGTCCTTACCCGTTGGAATATTAATACCCAGTGCAATTGCAAAATCACTTGCGGCTTTAACTGCTGAATATAATCTTGCATCCTCCCCTTTGTTTTTGCAGGGCCACATCCAGTTTGCCGAAAGAGAAACACTTTTCAGCCGGTCTGTAAGAGGTGCCCAGATAATGTTTGTAAGCGCTTCGGCTATTGCCAGAACTGATCCGGCCGCCGGATCTGCAAGAGCGGCAGCAGGAGCATGACCGATTGATGTTGCCATCCCATATTTTCCTGTATAATCAAGTGAAATGACTCCCAGATTATTGAGCGGCAGCTGAAGCGGTCCTGCGCATTGTTGTTTCGCTATACGTCCGGTAACCGACCTGTCGACTTTATTTGTCAGCCAGTCTTTGCATGCAACCTCTTCAATGCTCAGAACCCTTTCAATGTATTCATTAATAAGATCCTGCTTATATTCCACTTTTCTGAAAGATGAAGCGACAGTTACATCATTCAGAACTGTCTTCGGAGGATCTCCGAAAAGAGATTCAAGCTTTATGTCGACCGGTTTCTCTCCGGTAACAGGGTTTATAAGAGTAAACTGATTGTCACCTGTGATTTCACCTATAACGTAAAATGGAGCCCTTTCCCTTTCAGCGATCTTTCTGAGGATCTCAGCCGACGTTTTTTTCATTACAAGCCCCATCCGCTCCTGAGATTCATTGCCGATTATCTCCTTTGCCGACAGAGTAGGATCACCAACAGGTAATTTGCTGATGTCTATAATTCCTCCGGTTGCTTCTACAAGCTCTGAAAGGCAGTTCAGATGTCCGCCGGCACCATGATCATGGATCGAAACAACCGGGTTCTTATCCATTTCGCCCAGGGCCCGTATCGCATTATATACTCTTTTCTGCATCTCGGGGTTTGCCCTTTGAACTGCATTAAGTTCAATTGTACTGTCATATCTGCCTGTTTCAACAGAGGATACAGCTCCTCCTCCCATTCCGATCCTGTAATTATCCCCTCCAAGAAGTATTATAAGATCACCTTTCTGAGGTTTGTTCTTCTCACTGTCAGCCAGTTTACCTGTTCCGATTCCGCCTGCAAGCATTATCACTTTGTCATAACCATACAGCTTCAAATTCTCAGCATGTTCAAAAGTGAATAATGATCCGCAGATAAGAGGCTGTCCGAATTTATTGCCGAAATCGCTGGCACCGTTCGATGCCTTTATCAGAATATCCTCTGGAGACTGGTAGAGCCATGACCGTTCTTTAATTGCTTTTTCCCACGGCCGGCCTCCGTCAGGACGAGGATATGAAGTCATATATACTGCAGTTCCCGCAACCGGAAATGCTCCTTTCCCTCCGGCTATACGATCTCTTATCTCCCCACCGGTCCCGGTGGAAGCTCCGTTGAATGGTTCTACTGTAGTCGGGAAGTTATGAGTCTCAGCTTTCAGTGACAGCACTGCCCTAAAGTCTTTTATCCTGAAAAAGTCGGACTTGTCCTGAGTGACAGGTGCAAACTGCTCAATAACCGGTCCTTCAATGAATGCACAGTTGTCTTTGTATGCCGAAACGACCTTGTTTGGATTGGTCTTAGTTGTCAACTTAATCATTTGAAACAAAGAACTTTCCATTTCACTGCCATCGATGATGAATGTTCCGTTGAATATCTTGTGACGGCAATGCTCAGAGTTTACCTGTGAAAATCCGAAAACTTCACTGTCAGTAAGTTTTCTGCCAATTGTTTCGCTTAATCTTTCAAGGTATTTTATTTCTTCTTCACTTAATGCCAGCCCCTCGCTTTTGTTGTACGAATGTAAATCTTCAACAGCCATAACGGGATCGGGCTTCTTTTCAATAGTGAAAAGATCCTGGCCAAGACCGTTATATATCGCCTGAAGCATAGGATCCCAGTGAGGTTTGCCCGATACGGGAACGAATTGTTCAATCCTTTTAATTCCCTCAATGCCCATATTCTGGGTGATCTCAACTGCATTTGTACTCCATGGAGTGATCATCTCTTTCCTGGGACCTTTATAAGTGCCTGTCAGCCTGCTTTCACCAAGCATCCTGGCATTACCAAACAACCACTCCAGCTTTAATATCTGGTTTTTATCAGGTTCATATGATATTCCAACTGCGATAATCGTTTTGCTGTTATTTTCAAAAAATAGGATCATACTTCAAAAATGATTAATATAAAAAATATCATTGTCATCCGATTAAATACAGGTCGCTCCCCGCTTAAGGCGGGGCAAGCTCTACGGAGCTAAATTAAT
>CAZWUB010000087.1:0-14250 GCA_964637415.1 uncultured Rikenellaceae bacterium | reverse complement strand
CTTACTTATCTTCGCCCAGGTATCCTTCAGCGAAACTGTCCTGTTAAAGACAAGTCCGGATGACGTTGAATCGGGATCGACACAGAAATACCCCAGCCGCTGGAATTGAAATTTATCTGATGGTTTTGCTGAACCGAGGGAGGGCTCAAGCTTACAGCCTGTGAGTACCTTAAGAGAATCCGGATTAAGGAATTCCCTGTAATCCGTATCTTTCTGTCCGGAGGGATCCTCATGATTGAACAGGCGGTCATAAAGCCTTACTTCAGCATCTATTGAATGCCGGGCCGATACCCAGTGCAGGGTTCCCTTAACCTTTTTTCCCGAAGAATGTTCCCCGCTTCTTGTGGCCGGATCATAGGTACAATAAACCTCCTCAATTATTCCGGTTCTTTCATTCTTTTTAAAAGATTCACATTTGATAATATAAGCACCTTTCAGACGGACTTCAGTTCCAGGAGCCAGACGGAAGAATTTATTTGGCGGATTTTCCATAAAATCGTCACGTTCAATATAAACCTCATTACTGAACGGGACCTTACGGGATCCCATGGATTCATCTTCGGGGTTGTTTATTAATTCGACATCTTCAACCTTATTCTGCGGATAGTTTGTTATTATTACCTTAAGAGGATCAAGCACTCCGAAAACCCTTGGTGTCTTCAGATTAAGATCTTCACGCACGGCATGTTCGAGAAGAGAAACATCATTTATCGCTTCAACCTTTGTATACCCTATCAGATCTATGAATTTCCTTATCGATTCGGGTGTATATCCTCTCCTTCTCAAACCGCATAGTGTAGGCATCCTGGGATCATCCCACCCGCTGACTTTCCCGTCACGGACAAGCTCCAGAAGCTTTCTTTTGCTCATAACAGTGTATGTCAGATTGAGACGGTTGAATTCAATCTGCCTTGGCCTGTAATCCGATGTCTTCAGCTGATCAATGAACCAGTCATACAGCGGCCTGTGGATCTCAAACTCGAGGGTGCAGAGAGAATGTGTGATCCCTTCAAAATAATCGCACTGGCCATGGGCAAAATCGTACATCGGGTAAACATTCCATTTGTCGCCTGTACGGTGATGGGATGACTTAATGATCCTGTAGATAATGGGATCGCGCATGTGCATGTTGGGAGTCGTCATGTCTATACGGGCCCTTAATACACGGCTTCCCTCTTCAAATTCACCCTCATTCATCCTGTAAAAAAGGTCGAGGTTCTCCGCTACAGACCTTTTTCTGTACGGGCTCTCAGTTCCCGGCTGGGTTGGACTTCCTTTCTGGGAGGAAATAATATCGGCAGACTGATCATCAACATAGGCAAGACCCTTTTTTATCAGATCAATCGCGAATTCAAAAAGCTTTCCGAAATAATCGGAAGCATAATATTCACGGTCTTCCCAGTCAAAACCAAGCCAATGGATGTCTTCCTTTATTGAATCGATATATTCTACTTCCTCTTTAACGGGATTCGTATCATCAAATCTTAAATTGCATTTGCCGCCATATTTCTGAGCCATCCCGAAATCGAGACAAATAGCTTTGGCATGACCGATATGCAGATATCCGTTTGGTTCAGGGGGAAATCTCGTATGGACCCTTCCTTCGTTCTTACCCTCCTTCAGATCATCAATAATGTATTGCTCAATAAAGCTGACCGGTGGTTTTGATTCTTCCTTCCCATTTATGTTCTCTTCTATATTCATCCGGTGAAATTTAAGAGTACAAAAATAGGATGAATTTCAAGGAAAAAAAATTAATCCCGCCTGACTGATGTCAGTCGGGCAGGCGCAAAGATCACAAAGAATTTACGCAAAGGGCGCAAAGATCTTCTATTCCGTATTCAGATACTCTTTCAGTGAATTTACATATTCAACGAACCTCTGCTTTCCGAGGGGCGTTATTGAGCAAAGGGTCTGAGGATAATTGTTCCTGAATTTTTTTTCAACTTCAATATATCCTGCTTCCTTCAGTTTTGTTATCTGGATGCTCAGGTTGCCTGCAGTAGAACCTGTCTGCTCCCGTATATACGTGAACTCGGCAACTTCGGCACTGACAAGAATTGATATTACAGCCAGCCTTAGCTGCGAGTGCAAAAGAGGATCGAGATCTTTATACCGTTTCATGATCAACCTTTCTTCTTAACATATACCCCGGAATAAGATATCCTGTTAACATTGCAACAGGAACTGCAAGTGCGGAGATTTCCTGCCCGCCAAACCGTGCAATTATTGCAAATATCCAGAATGTGATACCGCCGGCTATCAGTGGTCTGAAATTAATTATGAAACCTGAAATAAATGTCGGAATTGCCGCAATTGTAAGTATATATGGAGAAACAGAACTCATATTTCCTGATATTATTATGAACAGAACAATTGAAGCTAGCAGGAATGCCATCCAGGTCCAGACATATAATTTATCGGCATAAGTATGAAACCTTGCCTTCCGACCGGTTGTAAAACCATATACGAAAGAAACAATTACCCCGGGTATTACAAAAAACCAGACATACCAGGGCGATGATATATCCGTGAACTTCCACAGAAAATATTCCGAAAGGCTGCATGCAAGTATCAGCCAGCCCCAGAAGAGCAGGTGAAAGCTGCTGTTGCGGATATTAACTTTTGTCTTGCTGATCATATCGGTGATGATCTTAAGACTCTCTTCTCCTGTCATTAATTTTTCATCGTTTTCCATAATAATTTACTATTTTTATTTGAGACAATAAATGCGAATAAATATATTGCAAATATAAAGTAGTTTATTATATAAACCAAAATTTATAACAGAAATTTTCATAAAAATTATATAGAATATTTCAAAGCATTAATTATCAATGTTTTAGTTACGATAAAAATCCTTTGTGAACCTTTGTGATATCCTTCGTGTCCTTTGTGTTTAAACAACAATGCTTATTTAACCACTAAGGGCACAAAGGTTTACGCAAAGGACACGAAGGGTATATCAGGTCAAGTTTAGTTATTAATTAAAAAGATCAGATTATATGGGACTTATACAGATTGAAGGGATGGAGTTTTATTCTTTCCACGGGCATTATAAGGAAGAACAGATAGTCGGCAGCAGGTTTCTTGTGGATCTGACAATTGAAGCGGATACTGAAAAGCCTGCAGAAAGCGATAACCTTAAGGATGCAGTCAATTACCAGCAGGCATACGGTATTATAAAGACTCAGATGGAGCAGAAATCACATCTGCTTGAGAACATTGCTTCAAGGATTTTAGATGCACTATATTCGGAAATGAGCGGGATTAAAAAAGCCCGTGTAAAAGTCTCAAAGATGAATCCGCCTGTTGGCGGGAAGGTTAGTTCGGTGAGTGTGGTTGTTGAGAGATAGGTGTTACGGTATTACGGTGTTACGGTGTTACGGCGTTACGGCGTTACGGCGTAAAATCTGATCGACTATGTCCGCATTTATGAGTTGCAATAAGCAGACTCATCTCACAATAAAAGATATTGTTGATTTTATTCTTTTGCCCTCGGAGGTAAATCCTTCAGCGACAATAATATATTCTGCTGCTTCGTCAGAAGTGTAGAATTCTATTTCTTCAGGACTACTTTCCGATACTAATACATCGGGTTTCCAGAAAAGTGTATTTCTGAAATCGGGTATTCTGCTCTTAAGTGCGGAATCAGAATCATAAACAGGAGACCGGGATTCTTCTTTTTCGAGGCATCCTTCAAATACCTGTCTGAAAAATGAATTATCTTCTTCCGGTGAGCTCAGATCGCCTTTTTTTGTGATGAAGCTTATTATGCCTTCCAGAACATAATCGGCATAGAAATACCTTGAATTTATGATCTCAACTCTCTCAAGCTCCCTGGCACTTATACTTAGTAATTTTTCAATATCTGCCACAGGAACACCATCAAGAAGGACCAAAGCCTTATTACTGAAGATCTGGTAAGGATTACTGCTTATCACCTTAAGGGCAGGTTGTCTGTCTTTTCTGAAAATTGCTACCTCGGGGATAATCTCTTTTACTACTTCGCGGATATCTGTTAATTCAATATAGTCAGCAGTTCTGACTGTCCTGACCGGATTGCCGAAGAAATTGTGCAACTCACTAATTGTGTCTGTCAGCTTCTCCGCGTTTTCACTTTCATATATCCTGTTCACCTGCATTGCAATTACTGCATTGTTTATCAGTCCGGCAGAGGCGCTGTCAATACTTAATGATGGCAGAGCAAATGATTTGTAAGTCTCGCAGAAGGGGCGCTTCAGCTCAACATAACTTCCGGAAGGTTCAGGATCGAGAGGCTGAATTACTATTTCTTCAGTTTCGCTAAGATCTTTCAAAACGAAAATAAATCCGCCTTCAGAATTTGTTTTCATGAACTGGCATCTTGCCTTTTTCCCGACAATTGACAAAGAAATATCAGTTTCCTTAAGTGGTTCGTTTGTAGCTTTGTTGAAAATTTTACCCTGTATCAGAACTCCCTCCGGTTCTGGAAGATGACCGGGATCTCCTGAAAGATCCAGGGTTTGACTTTCATTGCCGGAATTCACTGTCAGACTGTTAAGATCATTATCAGAAAGAAAAGATTTAAAAACTGAAACAGACAGATCTGCCTGTACAGTTTTTCCTTCCGGATGGGCAACAGAGAGATCAAGTCTCACTTTTTCTCTTTGCCCGTAGATATCCTTATTGAGACGGACCTGTATTTCAGGTGAATTACCTTCCGGGATACTTAAAATGTTTATTTCACTTTCATGACGGGCTGTGGTATTCTCAGGATCCGGGTCTGCTGTTGATGCTGTGATATTTATCAGCTCTTTAAAGGGATTGATAACAGAGATCAGCCTGTAAGCAAAAAGGTCTTCAGGGAAGTTTTGCATCCAGGCTGTATAAGCCCTTATAAGGTAATTCCCGGAGCTCAGGGTATCCGGAAGGCTTACTGAAGCTGATCCTGAAGTTCCGTCAGCGCTTATTTTCACCTGGACGACAGGATTATTCTGTTTATCAAGCAATTCGAGGTAAACTACTTTGCTAAAACCGGTTGGTGTTAAATCAGAACCATTAATTTTGAATATTTTAAGAAGCACTTTCTCGCCCGAAATGTAAATGTCTCTGTCGCTTATCAGATATAGTTTTTCCCGGAAAGAATAAGCCTGACCTGATGATTTATCTTTAACCTGGCAGTTTATCTGACCATGTTGAAGGATGCTGAAAAGCATTACGGTAAGTATACAGTTTTTAAAGATTTTCATGCCTTCAATGTTAATTCAGATCAACCCACCAGTCGGGTTTTTCAGTAGTCCCGGTAAGGCTGCAGTCCGAGCAGATATTTTCAGTGAAAACAAGTTTTGAAAGCCTGTGGGTCACTTCATCATAAATAGGTTCAACAAAGGTAAAGTTGCCGGTTCTGACGAACATAGCATATAATTCGTCCCAGGTCATCATGGGAAGAGTGGGTGTGGGAGGCGGATAATCTTCCGGCGAGACTTCGTACCGTTTACAATCATATCTGTAATACGGAAGATCCAACTCATAAATGTCACCGGGAGTAATATATTTCCTTTCCTTCTTAACTGCAGAAACCTGAAAGTATCCGAGAATCTTTTCCTCAGGATCATTTAAATTTTTTATGTTGCTGATAACCGGGAAAGGTTGCTTGTCAAAGATAGTACCGCCCGTTTCATTAACCTGCTTAAGGTTATCCCAGAAATCAAATGCTTCCCGCGATATAGAATATTGTTTTACAAGAATGTTGTATTGAATAGTCAGACGGTCTGAAATACCTGTAGGGATAAAACAGACAGGAGCTTTTATTATCTTATGATCCTGGTCCGGCGAAACAGTTCCGTTCAGGATTACTGATGATTTCTTTGTACTCCAGCAATATTCCTTAATGTTGTTAATTGGCAGGATAACAGAATCATTGATATATGTATATCGCTTGTAATCTGATAATCTGAATTTCCACGTCTCCTCATACTCCCAGTGTACAAAATCAATATCATTTATGCTTTGTTCAGTATCAACATAAATTCTTATTCCTTCATTTCTTTCGACCTGGTTGTTGCTGTATTCCTCATCCTTTTCAAAATATATATTTTCTATACCGGGAACCGGAAGCATTACGGCAGGATCAGAAACATATTCATTACCGTCAGAAGTAAGGATGTGAAGGGTATAAGTTTTGCCTGATGCGCCTGTGAAATCATCCGGATTTGTTTTATAAACGCCGTCACCGGAATACTCAAAATAAGATTTTCTGCCGGTTTCATCGGAGATAAATACTTCAGCATCACTAATCTTTTCAGGGATTGAATCTTCATGCTCTATGCTCCGTGACAGTCTTACCTCATAAGGTGCTGTTTCGTCGGTGACAAGACCCTCGACAACCATAAGGGATTCATAATTATCCAGTTCGGGATTATACGGGTCTATACAGGTATAGGCCGCCAGCACCACTATCAGCAAAGCAAAAGCTTTGATTAAGGGCTTCAGCATAATCCGATCATCTTTAATTCAGCCATACCCGGGGTTATGAAAAACAGTTGCAAAAATAGCATTAATTAATTCAATTATATTTTCAGGGTTTCTGAAATATTTTGTTATTTCGGCAATCAATAATTTCAGCTTCATTGGTTATAAAACAAGTAATTTCCCTGTTTTTCCTGCTGTTTGCTTTGTCATGTCCGGGTCAGGCTCCACAGATGAGTAATGAAAACTCAGATCCGGTTAATGATCCGCTAAACGCATTATACAGGTTTTATTTTAATTCTGTCGCAATCCCCAATGAGCTCATTAACGGAAAGGAATATCTGCCTTATTTTTTTCATGGTAAAACAACACCTTTACTGTTCTCGGGAGAGCCGGTAAATGCGGTCCTTACGATCAGGGGCAGGGTATACACAAATTTAAAGCTTCAGTATGATACATACCTTGATGAGGTTATTTATACAGATACTTCGCGGATGATTGACAATGTGTATCCGATGATAGCGCTTAATAAAGATATTGTTGAAGGGTTTTATTTTATGCCAGGAGGTGAAAGTATTGATTTCAGAAATTTTAAGTTTCCGGATAGTCCTGATAATAAGCTGGAGAGTGGGTTTTATGAGATTGCTTATGATGGTCCGACACAGTTCATAATCAGGCACAGATCAACTCAGTATAATTATAATGCCCTGAATGAATATAAATATTCACCTGCCAGGTATGTTCTTAGCGGAAGCAGTTATACCCTGATAAAGAACAACAAATCCTTTTTGCAGCTTTTCGGAGATTCATCCGGATTGATAAGACATTATCTGAAGAGTTCAGGAATTAAGGTAAGAAGGGCAGATAAACAGGAAATTACCGGAGTACTTAAATATTTCGATTCGATCAGTCAGGAACAGGGGGCTAAGCAATGAAAAGATTCCGGGTAATATTTCTGTTTGTGATCCTTTCATCGGCTCTGACTGCCCAGGAAAATACTCTTTCCCTTCAGCTGAGCAATATACTTTTTAAGGATCTTGCTGACACAGTTGAGAAAATTGTGCCTGTAAAAATCTATTATTCCGACAGGTGGGTTGATTCATTGTATCTTAATATTGATTCAAAAGAAGAACCCCTTAACAGTATATTTGATAAATCACTTGAAAATTCAGGATTTTCATTTTTTATCACTGATGATAACAAACTGATCCTTTCGAAGGGTTACAGGGTAAAAACAAGTTTCAGCAGGGAGATCAGGGATTATCTGAAAAAAAGAGTATCGGGCACTGATACGATAAGTTACTTCAGGCCTCCGGAAATAGCAGAGGATAAAGGCATCAATGAAGAATATAAATTATTCAGGGTAGGTATTCCTTCAGCTCTCGGGAAATCAGAAACTGCAATTATATCGGGCACTGTTAAAGATCTGGAAACTGATGAGCCGGTTACAGGCGCGGTAATTTATGTTGATAAGCTTAAGGCAGGTGTTTTCACAAACGGATCCGGCTATTATTCCCTTGAGCTTCCCAAAGGTCGCTTTCAGGTGGAGTACAGGATGGTCGGTATGAGAACAACAAGACGGAATGTTGTTATTTATTCCGACGGGATACTGGATGTAGGACTGATCCAAAGTACAAACCAGCTTGATGAAGTGACTATTTCTGCAAGCAGGGCGGGCAATATCCGCGAGATCCAGGTGGGTATTGAAAAGATAAATATGAAAATGCTGAAACAGATCCCGATGGGAATGGGGGAGACCGACCTTCTAAAAAGTTCCCTTCTGTTGCCGGGTGTTAACTCTGCAGGAGAAGCTTCAGCAGGATTTAACATAAGAGGTGGGAATGTTGATCAGAACCTCATTCTCTTTGACGGAGCGCCGATAATCAACCCTTCACATTTTTTCGGATTCTTTTCTGCTTTTAATCCCGATATCATACAGGATGTTATTCTTTACAAAAGCGGCATTCCCGCAAAATACGGAGGAAGGGTTTCTTCTGTAATGGATATTAAGCTAAAAGAGGGATCGAAGGAGAAATTAAACATAAGCGGTGGTATAAGTCCCTTCACCGGAAAGCTAATGGTTGAAGGTCCTCTTTTCAAAAAGAAAAGTTCATTTATTGTGAGCAGCCGTACAACTTATTCTGACTGGATCCTTGGTCAGCTGAATAATGTGCAGCTTCAGAAAAGCAGCGCCGGGTTCAGGGATATTCAGGGCTTGCTTACAGTATCACCCGGGAACAGTGATAGAATATCGGTTTCAGCTTACCAGAGCAATGACAGGTTTGATTATTATGGTGAGAGTGCAATGGACTATTCGAATTTCACAACTTCAGTTAAGTGGGACCACTCAATAAACACAAGGCTCTCTTCTCAGGTAGCCGGAATAATAAGCAATTATGATTACGGGCTTGACTCAAAAAAGACACCAGGGGAATCAAATTCGATGAATTACAGTCTCAGACAGACGATCCTCAGAAGCGGGTTTACCTGGCTGCCGGTTGAAAAACATAAAATTGAATTCGGACTTGATGCTGTAAATTATTCTCTGGAGCCCGGGAAACGGCTCCCGCTGGGAGAATCTTCAGAAACAACTCCTGAAATCCTTGAAAAAGAACATGCTGTTGAACCATCTCTCTATTTCAGCGATGAGTACGAATATTCTCCCCGTCTGGTCTTTTCAGGCGGCATCAGATTCACAATGTATACTTCAATCGGTCCTGAAACACGGTTTATCTATCAGTCCGGTATACCAAGGTCTGCCGAAAGCATTACAGATACTGTTTTTTCCGGTAAAGGAAGTATAAACAAGATATATCCCGGAATTGAATTCAGGTTCTCATCAAGATTCATCCTGGCGCCGGATCTTTCTGTTAAAGCCGGTATACAGCGAAATTTCCAGTATCTGAATATGATCTCAAATACAATTTCAATGTCACCTACAGATGTCTGGAAACTGGCCGACAATTATATTAAACCTCAGCGAGGCGACCAGATCTCTTTTGGCATTTACAGGAATTTCAGGAGTAAAGCAATAGAATCATCAGTAGAGGTCTATTATAAGAATCTGAAGAATATTATGGATTATAAGGGAGGCGCAACCCTCCTGATGAATGAACATCTTGAAACAGACATTCTTAACGGCAAAGGGAAAGCTTATGGGATAGAGCTGATGCTTAAAAAACAGTCAGGCATACTTACAGGATGGATTGGCTATACATATTCCCGGTCGCTTATAAAAATTGATGGTAAGTTTGCAGAAGAAAGAATAAACGGCGGAAAATACTTCCCTGCAAATTTTGACAAGCCTCACGATCTGAAAATTGTCGGAAACCTGAAGCTTCTCAGGAGACTGAATTTAACATCAAATATGATTTACAATACAGGCCGTCCGATAACTTTCCCGGTAGCTTTTTACAGTTTTTACAATGTTAACAGGGTCTATTATTCCGACCGTAATGAATTCCGCATACCTGATTACCTGAGGCTTGATTTTTCAGCAACAATAAATGGAAACCTTAAGGCAAAAAAACTGAACCATTCATCTCTTTCGTTAACTGTTTATAATTTGCTCGGAAGAAAGAATCCCTATTCTGTATTCTTTAAGGTTGAAGATGGTAAGGTGAATGGTTACCGGATGTCGATCTTCGGGCAGCCAATAATACTCCTGACATATAATTTCAGGATAAGGGGCAATGCATCAACTGATTTTTAACCCGCATATTAATTACCTTTGTGTTCTTTGTGATTTTCCTTTGTGTCCTTTGTGGTTAAATGATTTTTTTAACCACAAAGAGCACTAAGGTAACCACAAAGAGCACTAAGGATTGTTTAATACATCCCTAGTGCTCTGGTGGTTTTAATGGATTAATGAGATTTAATACTATTCATCATAAATGTTGAAATAAATTATGAACAGATCATTCCGGTTTCTTCGTCTTGCAGGCTTCTTGCTTTCTGCAGTTATCTTCACTCTCTCATCAGCCGCACAGGTCATTTCTTCAGAAGAGATTGACAGGCTTGTATTAAGGACTATGGAAGCCTTCGATGTTCCCGGAATAGCTGTCGCCGTAGTAAAAGATGATAAAGTGATTCACTCAAAGGGATACGGGTTGAGTTCTCTTAATACAAAAAGAAAAGTTGATTCAAATACCTTATTCGGGATTGCCTCAAACAGCAAGGCATTTACTGCTGCAGCCCTCGGTATGCTTGTTGATGAAAAGAAGCTCAACTGGAACGACAGGGTGACTGATATAATACCTGAATTCAGCTTGTATGATCCTTATGTTACCCGTGAATTTACTGTTGCCGACCTGCTTACTCACCGGAGCGGACTGGGATTAGGTGCAGGAGATCTTATGATATGGCCGGGAAGAAATGATTTCAGACTCGATGATATAATTCATAACCTCAGATATCTGAAACCTGTTTCAAGCTTCAGGACGAAATATGATTATGATAATCTGCTTTATATTGTTGCCGGGGAAGTTGTTGCAAGGGTTTCGGGTATGAGCTGGAATGATTTCATCGAAAAAAAGATAATGCAGCCTCTGGGGATGACAGGCAGCGCATCAACTTACAGCCGGCTGAGGGATAAATCGAATGTTATTGACCCTCATGCTCCTGTTAACGGAAAGGTACAGGTTATCGGCAGGGATTTCAATGAAGTGGCAGATGCAGCTGCAGGTATTTACAGCAATATTTCAGATATGTCGGAATGGATAATATTGCAGATGAACAGGGGAAGGTATGGTGAGGGACTCAGCAAACAACTTTTCAGTGAAGCGGTTCACAGGACAATGTGGTCGCCGCATACAATAATCCCTGTAAGGGAATCAGCAGAATATAAAACTCATTTTGCATCTTATGGTCTGGGCTGGAGGCTGAACGATATAATGGGATATAAACAGGTCGGACATACCGGAGGACTCGGAGGAATAGTAACCCAGGTCACACTGATCCCTGAAATGAAGCTTGGGATAATTGTTTTTACGAACCAGCAATCCGGGGCAGCTTTCCGGGCAATCACAAGTACAATCCTCGACAGCTTTTTCGGAATTAAAGGGGCTGACTGGGTCAAACAATATTCTGAAGCTGAAAAGAAGGATTTTGAAGATGCAAAGGCAATAACTGATGATATCTGGAAAAACATTGAAGCTCAGAGGTCAACTTCTGTCAGGCCCGATAACTCAACCTATACAGGGACATATTCCGACAGCTGGTTCGGCGAGGTGTCAATATCGGAAAAAAACGGAAAACTGTGGTTTGATTCAAAGAGGTCCTTCGATCTGACCGGTGAGATGTTCTGGTTCAGGGGAAACACTTTCATTGTAAAATGGAATGACAGGAGCCTTGATGCAGATGCATATGTAATGTTTTGTCTTGATAATACAGGCAAGGCAAACGGTATGACAATGGAAGCGATATCTCCGTTAACGGATTTCAGTTATGATTTTCACGACCTGGAATTCCACAGGTAAGCTTACTCTCTTAGTTACCGTTCTCGTCTGTTTCTATCTTGGCAAACTGCAAGGGTTTCCGGAACCATGAAGTTCTGTATGCCCCGTAAAGGACACCTAATGAGAGCCAGCAAAGCCCTACAATTTTGGCTTTCACGCCAAGACTGAGCCAGAGATAAAGACAAATTGAAAATCCGAGAACAGGGACGAGAAAACTCCATAAATTTCTTTGTTTACCCTTTATAAAATAATGGACAAAAGATGAGGCATTTACTCCCATAAAAGCAATCAGGGCTCCGAAGTTCAGCAGCTGAGCGCCAAGGGGATAAGAAAGTGTGAATGCTCCGATCAGAACGAATCCTCCGACAAGTATAATATTATTGCTAGGCACTCTTGTGCGCGGATGAATTTTTGCAAAGAATTTTCCGGGGATTGCATTATCACGGCCCATACCGTAAAGGAGACGTCCTGCTCCCAGATGAGCGCCTGATCCTGATCCTATCGTAGCAATCAGCAATGCAACGTTAACAAGGTTGAAAAGCCATTGACCTCCTGCTTTTCCGGCAACATAGCAAAAAGCAGTATCCTGGTCAGGGAAGGTCGTTTCCGGCCATATCATCTGTGCGGTATAAACCTGAATGGCGGCTAATATCCCTGTTATAAGGCAGACAAGTACTGTTGCAAGAAGGATATTTCTTCTCGGATTATGGACTTCTTCTGAAAGTGTTGAAATTCCATCAAACCCTATATAAGTTAGCACAGCAAGTGAAGCGCCTGTCGATACTGCCTTGAATGAAAATGTTTCCGGATTATAGAAAGGCTTTGTCCAGTCTGCAGGGCTTGCAGGAGGATTAAGAAGAAGATACCTGACGGCTGAGCCCAGGAAAAGAATTATCACTATACCAAGACCAACAGCAATAACAGTATTTGTACGGGCGCTTGATTCTATTCCGCGCAGATTCATTCCGGTGAACAAAATTGTAAAGAATACTGCATAAACGGCAAAAGGTATTTCAGGAATGAAATTCATTGATGCCTTGCTTGCCCATATAACACAAATTATAGGGTTCATTACATAATCAAAGATCATTCCCCAGCCGGTAAAATATCCCATTGCCGGATGGATGCCCCGGCCTACATATGTATATGCAGATCCCGCATTCGGATAAACATTGGCCATCCTGCCGTAACTTATTGCAGTGAACATCATTGCAACCATTCCGATAAGTACAGTTGTTACAACATGTCCGTTTGCAAGGCTTGCAGCAGCACCGAAAAGAGGCATCGGCGCGGTTGGCTGGATAAGTATTATCCCGTATAATACAAGTGATGATAATCCGAGAACCCGTTTCAGTCCGGGACCGGATGCGGAGGTAGATTGAGAAGTGCTCATAAATGTAAAGTTGAGGTCTCTAAGATAGCTTATTTAATTTTAGATGCAAGGTGCAGGTTGCAGGGTGTTTTTGCATAGGGATTAATAAACAAAATAGATTGTCTGACAGATTCAGAGTCTATGTTATTATAGTGGCAATAGAGAACCTGCACCCTAAGCGATAAAGACTATTCAGCGAAGGTTGTCAGTCACTATAGGTTATATCCAGCCTGGCAATTTTTTCCTTATAATCAATCTGCCGGATCCTGTACCGGGAGATCTCCTTACCTGTCAGAGCAGATATTTCCTTCAGGATCTTTTGTTTTTTCCCGGTTTTAAGTAATTCAAGGTCTTCGTAAATAATTGAATATGTTGTCGTATTATGTTTCAGGGTGAATTCCTCAAGTATGACAACAGCGGCCAGGATGATCAGGTTGAAAATAATAACTCCCAGGAAAGGAAATCCGACAAGCTTTAATGAGTTTATCAAAGACAGCCCTATTGTCGCAAAGATGTAAGACATATCTTTCAGGCTGAAATTTCTGGTTCTGAACCTGAGTATTGTGAAGATTGCAAACAACCCGACTGCCATTCCGAATTCGATGAAAACCGATTTCAGCATTGATGTAATGAAGAAAACAGTTATACCGAGAAGGAAAAACGTAAACAGGAATTTCTCTTTTTTCGAATATCTGAAATAAATTACCCTGATCAGGATAAAGAGAAATAAAGTATTTACAACAAAACGAAAAAGAATTCCGAAAAAATCGGGATGGTTCAGATTGAAGAGATTGTCAGGCATATTGATTTCAATTAAAGTTATTCAGGTAATTGTAAATATTTTATGAAGTTACATTATTTATCTAATGCAAAGTAACTAATTATAAAAAATAAATTTAATATAGGCGCAATTATTTTTTATAGTTGAACCGGACAAGTGTCGGAGCTTTCTCCTTACCTTCATTAGAAATG
>CAZWUB010000086.1:11254-14530 GCA_964637415.1 uncultured Rikenellaceae bacterium | reverse complement strand
TTTTTCTTCTTTAACAGAAAAAATGCAACTGCCCCTACTACAACTACTGCTCCGAGGATTATTGCAATTGTTCCGCCGCTTCCTTTTTCTTTATCTGAGGCGGTTGAACCCTCATCCTCAATATCATAATAGGTTGTGGGCTTGGCATCGGTATCAATATTGACCGTGTCTTTCTGTGGTTTGGGCTGATCCTGTGAATAAGCTGATGTAAGCCCGCATAATGCAAATAATGCTGTTAAAGAGAGTGCAAGAATTGTTTTTTTCATATCGCTTTGATTTATAATTATTTAATAGTGTCAGCCATCTTATAATACTTGTCCGCAATTTCAGGATCACTGTCCCTGTAAGTATCTCCAAGGGCAATTATCGCTGGTCTGTAACCGGGATTTAACTTCAGGCAATCCTTCAACAACTTCCTCGCTTTCTGAATATCCTGCTTTATATACAGACCTGATAATTCAACGTATGCCTGAAAATATTTCCTGTTATAATTTATCAGCCTTTCATAATATTCAATTGCAGTTCCTGAATTATTACGGGCTTTGGCAATATTTCCCTGATACATTAATATAGGTTCACAAAACGGATTTATTTCAAGGCCCGCTTTCAGTGCGGAATCTGCCTTTTCGTAAAATCCTTCATTATATAATGCCCGTGCAAAATTATAAAAAATCATCTCATCTTCATAATTGAACTTCAATGCAGTTTTAAAATGAGTGATCGCCTCAGCTGAACGCCCCTCTTCAAGAGCACGGTATCCGTAATAATCATCCTTATTCTTCCTTTCAAGAACTATCCCTATCGGAACATCATCGGCATAAATAGTATGGAGCGCATCACCCGGAGGCCATATCTTATTTTCAAGCTGAAAAGGATGAATGTACCTGTTCGCAACAATTGCATAATCCCAGTTATACTGACTCCTTTCTTCGTGTCTGAAATAAAAGGTCCTTATACCGGGATTATTCCTGAAGGACCATTTAACCGGATATGTGGCACCTACAGATGCAGAGTCAATACCTTTTTCTTCAAGATAATCTATCAGCCATTCAGAGGCTTCTGTCTGGCTTACATAATAATAATCTGTTTCATAATTACTATAAGCACCCTTCAGTCCGCCAACAAGCTGGTTGTAATAAATGTAATGATAAGGATGGTTCTTCATCATGAATTTTAAAGGATGAAGTATAAGTAATGCCAGGGTGACGATAACCCACATCCTCCAGGATTTTTCCTGAATTGAAATAAGAAGAAACCTGATCCCTGTTGCGGCAATCAGGATTATCACCGGATAGAGGAACAAAAACTGCCGCCAGGAACTGTAAAGATTTGATTTCTGGATAATAACAAAAACCATCGGGAATAACAGGGAAAAGATAATAAGGATATTTATCAAACCTTTTCCGGCGTGCCGCATCTTCTTACAAAACAAAATAAAAAAGCCTGTTCCGGCAAGAACAAGAACCGGTATTGTTATAGCCATTGATTTCGGAAGATAATACCAGGGCATAAAATCCGACCACTCATTTCTGCCTTCAAAGATCTGCCTGAAAGTATCAGGGAAGTGAGCCATAACCCTGTACGATTCAAGGACATTTTTTACCGGCGACTGTAAAGCATAAGGCCACAATAAAATGCCCATAATATAGGCTGAAGCGGAGATAAGTATCAGGATGATAAGTTTAAGACCATCAAGTTTTATATCAAATCTTCCTTCTGAAAAATATCTGTAAATCCGGATCACGAAGAAGAAAAAGAAAAGGTAGCAGATCAATAGTATTCCTCCTGCCCTTATACTTATTGAAAATGCAATGCTTACTATAAGCAGCAAAACTTCATACCATGCAATTTTATTTTCGGATGTAAGTAGCCGAAGTGTAAGAAAAAGGCCTGAAATATAGGAAAGGGCAAAGGGGATATCCTTCAGATTATTCAGGGAATGTCCGATAAATGTCGGAGAAAGGGCAAAGAGTGTTATTATTAATATCCCTGTGCCATAACCCCACAGCCATATACCAAAAAGTGCAGTAATAAAAATGGCAAGCCATCCTGCAATAGAGCTCATCAGGTGACGGAACCTGTAAACATCATCTATACCGAACCATTTGATCAGGATTGTAACAATATTATCAAATGACTGTCCGTAATATCTGAGATGTGTTACCGGTGTCTCAAGAGCTGATTTGTCTTCACCATGAGTGGCGAAATAATCGTAAACGACAAGCGAATGGTCATAGTGAAGAACATCGTCGCAGGATATACCCGCATTTCTGCTCATCAGGATCATAATGAACAAAAGAAGGACAGAAAATGTATAGAAGAAATATTTCAGTTTCCTGTTCTTCATTATTTCCTCTCAGCGTCGTCATAGAATTTTCTTACAAAAAATATCGGACGGTTCTGTGATTCCTTGTAGTTCCTGTAAATATATTCTCCAAGTATCCCAAGAAAGACCAGTTGTATAGATCCCAGGAAATAAAGACTCAATAATGTTGATGACCATCCGGGAATTGCGATGCCGGTAAACTTTGAAATTATTACCCAGATACCGGCACCCATGAATATCAGTGTACCGGCTGTTCCCAATATAAGGCATAGTCTTATCGGGAATCGTGAAAATGAGAATATTGCATCTCCTGCAAGCCGGAAAAGGTTCTGCAGGGTCATTTTGGGTCTGCCTTTAAGCCGGTCGTCACGTACATAATCAACATATCCCTGTCTGAACCCTATCATGCTTCTCAGACCGGGCAGATATCTCACTTTCTCATTCATTGAGAGAAGTGCATCAACTGCTATCCTTTTCATCATTGAGAAGTTACCATAATTCTCAATGTTTTTAAGCTCACCTATGTGACGGAATACCGAATGAAAGAGTGATGATGCCAGATTACGTCGCTTGCTGCCCTTTCGTCCTGTTCTTTTTCCGCTAACTATTTCAAGGTCGTCATCAATGAGCTTCCTGTACATCTCTCCGAGAATTTCAGGAGGATCCTGGAGATCGCCATCCATCATCCCCACAATATCGCCTCTGGAATATTCGAGACCGGCTGTATATGCCGCCTGATGTCCGAAATTCCTTGAAAGTGCTATAAGCTTGATCTTTTTATTCTGTTCCCTCTGTGAAAGTATCAGCTTTACGCTGCTGTCAATACTTCCGTCATCGACAAAGACAACCTCATAATCCGTGGTGAATGCCTCAATAGCTGAAATAGTACGGCTGATCAGCTCGCTGATGAGCTTCTCTTCATTGAATATCGGGATTATGAGGGAAAACAT
>CAZWUB010000086.1:3855-11154 GCA_964637415.1 uncultured Rikenellaceae bacterium | reverse complement strand
AATTACTGCCCCAATCTTTCCAGGGCAAACTCCACCTCATCTTTCAGCTCTTCAACAGCTGCAAGATCCTTTATAGCCTGGACACAATTTTCCGATCCCATCCAGCTAAGTTCACGGAGCATCAGTTTTTTTGCTTCAGCAGTTGCTGCACTGTTTTTCAGAACGTTAACCATCTGCTGTTCCAGAGAGAGAAGCTTTTGTTCATCTCCTGCAGCCTTACTCAGCTGATCCTTTATATAAGTATAGTACCTTGTGCTTTTCTGAATGTCATAATCTGCTATCATTCTGAAAGCATCTTCTGTAGTGATGGCCTTGAAATCGGGTCTCAGTACTGCAGCTGCGGCAGTCGGAAAATCACTTGGCACTGCCTGTGTTACAGCTCCTGTGGCTGCCCATTCTGCACCTCTCTGAAGAGTAACTATCGATCCCACGCAGTGTAAAGCCTGGTTTTCTTCTCCTCCAGGCAGGCCGATCATAGTTGCAAATATCCTTCCCTGACCTGAATTCATTGCAACAATCACCGGTTCGCGTTTACCGCTTCCGCCCTTAGTTGTATCAGAGAATGCAGTGGCAAGAACCTTCACATCATCAACAGATGGTTTCAGCCCCTGAACAATTACATCATCCGGATGAAGCCATCTGACCGGTAATCCCTGCGTAACCGGATGATCAGGAGCACTTGTCCTGATCTCATAACTGTGACGTTCTGTAGTTGTAACCTTTTCAGATAAGGATATTCCCGGATCACTTTTCGCATTGTAGAGTACTACCCCTCCCCCGTTGTTCAGATAGTCCATCAGGGCTGCATCTGTTGCATCCGGCCACGCATCACCTTCATAATCAATTACAACAAGCTTATATTTTGAAAAATTGGGTTTAAAGCCCGACATATCTTCCCCTTTTGAAGGGGTGATAAGTATTTTGGACGAGAATAAACCGGTCTCATCGAGTATCTGTTTAACAGCTGCCGAGCTTGCCTGCCAGTCATGATCGCCCTGACCGGTAATTATTAATACTTTATTTCCTCCGGTCTGTGTACAGGAAATTACAGATGCCATTATTATGGCGGCAAGTATTATTATAATATATTGTTTCTTCATTTCAGGTAAATTAAACAGTTGGTAATGTCCATGGTTTACGGTAGGGTCTGCTCAGAAGTCTTGATGCACGCGGATTTCCTATAATTTCTTCTTTTTCAGGATCCCATTTTATTGTCTCTCCGGTTGTCATTGCTATCTCACCCAGCAGTGCCACAGATATTGCCCTGTATGCCGGTTCGATCGGAGCAATGGCCTGAGTGCCCGATTTAACACTGTCAACAAAGTTCTGCCAGTGGTTTTCGCTTTTATACAGATGGGTCTCATTCTCTCCGATAACTTCCTGAAGAATTTCAGGCTTAGATGCTGTAAGAACATTTCCCCTGTCGGTATGAACCCATCCGAGATCACCGTACCAGGTTGTCCCCATACCATGTTCAAGCCTCGATGCATTGGCCACCCTCATTTCAATTCCGTTGGCATAACGGCACATGAAGTCATATTCAACAGGTGCGTTATATATTCCTTCAGGCGGGTAAACCCCGGATCCGGATATTTCAACAGGACCGGTATATTCAAGTCCGGCACCCCAGTTAGCTATGTCAATATGATGACCTGCCCAGTCGGTCAGCTGTCCTCCTGAGTAATCGAGTATCCAGCGCCAGTCCCAGTGGGAGACTCCCCTGTAAGGCACTTTGGGAGCGGGACCAAGCCACATTTCCCAGTTCAGTTCCGGCGGAACCTCTTTAACAGGTGGTGTACCTATAGTCCGGCCTCCATCGGGTAATCCCACAACTATCTTCGATATTTTTCCCACCCGTCCGTTGATTGCAAGTTCTGCTCCGCGGTGGAAATGAGCCTGAGATCTCTGCCAGCTGCCAGTCTGCCAGATTATATTGTTCTTCTTCACTGCAGCAACAATTGTCTGGCCATCATGAATGGTCCTGCATATTGGCTTTTCACCATATACATTAAGCTTTTTATTGACTACAGCAGTGTAGATGATCCCATGCCAGTGGTCCGGCAGGGCAAGAGATACTGCATCAGGTTTTTCTTTTTCAAGGAATTCCCTGAAATCTGAATAGGTACGGCAGTCCCGACTGTTATTTGCTCTGTCAACAACTTCTTTTGCCCTGTTCAGCCTTACAGAATCAACATCGCAGACGGCAACAAACCTGACTGCATTCTTAAGTCTCAGGAAATCCCTCATATTGGCCATTCCCTGCGAACCGGTTCCGATGGCTCCGATAACCACCCGGTCTGACGGAGCTGTGCTTCCCCCCATCCCCATAACAGAGGAAGGAATTATCTCGGGGATCACAAAAGCGCCTGCAGCTATAGCAGCAGAGCGTCTTAGAAAATCTCTTCTTGATGATTTGTTTGACATATAATTTTAGATTATTTGACCATTAAAAGCAGGTTTAACTGTTGTAATTACCGGTGTTCCCGGTACAGGTACAGGAAAAGCCATATCAACATTCCCGAACTCATGCTTTGCCGGACCAAGATCCATATCTGATTTATAAATTTCATCCCAGGTTATCGCACGGCCCGTGTAAGCAGCTGTCCTTCCCATAATTGCTGTAAGTGTTGAAAGGGCGGTCTGTTCTCCCTCATTAACATAATTACCTGTACGGATTGCATAAACAAGATGCATATGCTCCTGAACATAAGGAGGAATGACTGTCTGGTTCATTGGATTTCCGTTCTCATCCTTCGGATATTCAAACTGCCATTTGATATTTCCCTTAAGATCCCATACTGTATTCTGGCAATTGGTATAACCTTCAGTTCCCATAATCAGTTCTCCGGTGCCATTTGCACAACTGTCTATCTGCCTGCACATGCTGTGGGAGCTTATTCCGTTCCCATATTCAAAATCTATGCTGAAGAAATCATACTGGTCTCCCGTCACTCTCCTGGCCCTGCCTCCATAACCAATCGCCCTTTCGGGAACTTTTCCGAGGAACCAGTTTATTACATCGATATTATGAACGTGAGTATCCAGAATATGATCACCACATAACCAGCAGAAATTATTCCAGTTTCGCAGCATATATGTCATATCATCCCATCCCGGCTCCCGTTCCCTGAACCATACATGGTCCTGGTTCCAGAAAGCTTTTGCCGAAGTTATAGTTCCTATTGCCCCGTTGGCAACCTGCTTATATGTTTCAATATAATCTTCCTGGTGTCTTCTTTGAGTTCCTGTAACAACATTAAGTCCGACAGATTCAGCTTTTTTTGCAGAAGTGATAATTGATCTGATCCCTACCGGATCAACTGCTACCGGTTTTTCAAGAAAGACATGCTTGCCGGTGATTACAGCCTCAAGAAAATGATCCGGTCTGAACTGAGGTGGTGTTGTAAGAAGAACAACATCAACATCAGGTAGAGCCATTACCTTTTTATATCCGTCGAATCCGGTAAAACAGTTCTCAGCAGGGATCGGCAGGTCGAATGATGCAAACCTTTCCCGGCACGCATCAATCTTGTCCTGGAATACATCTGCAAGAGCAATTATCTCCAGATCAGGACCGGCACTGATGAAATTGATTGCAGCTCCTGTCCCTCTGGCTCCGGCGCCAACAAGCGCTGCCCTCAGTTTCTTTCCTTTGGGAGCCCCGCGGAGTACCGGCGCCAGTCCGAGTTCCTTATTATCAACTTTCTTTTTACAGCCTGAAATAATTGCACCGGCGCCTGCAAGACCTATTCCGGCAAGAGCCGCTGTCCCTATGAATTTCCTTCTGTTTATATTGTCCATTTTTATCAGGAATTATTAACGAGTACTAATTTTTGCGGCCGATGTATCAATCTCACATACAACCCTGAACCCCACATCGATACAATCTGAATACCACCAGATGCTCTTGGGCATCTGAGGATCGGTAACCAGCCATGCCTTTGTTTTTGTAAAGTCGCGTGCAGCACTGCGGACATCTTTTGCATCGCTTTTGAAGGATCCGCCTCTTATAACATGCTCCGGCCCTTTAAGAGGTCCCCGCGGATCAATCCTTGTTGAATCGGCTGTATAGAAGTCGGGTGAATAGAAATCCAGACAAAACTCAGCCACATTTCCCGACATATTTTTAAGACCGAAAGGATTTGGTTTAACGAATGAGGGCTCCTCTGTCTTTGAAGAGCTGTTAACGGCATATACTACTCTTGATGCGATATTTGCAGTATCGGGTTTCAGTATTTTCTTCAGGAATCCTTCTGAGGTCATCTTTTTGGGATCACCTTCAAAGAAATATGGTGTTTCAGTGCCTCCGCGGCATGCATATTCCCATTCTGCCTCGGTAGGCAGTCTGTATTTCTTTCCTGTTACCTGTGAAAGCCACTGGCAGTAGACCTGTGCGGCATGCCACGACATTGTTATTGCCGGTCTTGAACCTTTTCCCCAGCCCTGATCAGGTGCTCCCCAGGGAGGTGTGGCTCCGCTTATTGCATCTGTCTTTTGTGTTCTTACTACCTGACCTTCTGTCCTTCCCTGGGAACTTGTCGCCCTGAAAAAAGCCATATATTCATCCCAGGTCACTTCAGTTTCTGCTATCCAGAAGGGAGACAGTGTCACCTTTCTCTGCGGCCCCTCATCAGTATCCCGGAAAGATTCATCTTCAGGACTACCCATATTGAATGAACCTCCGGGCAGAGCAACCATATTGAAAGCTACCCTCGTACCGGGGATCATCTCGGTGAAGTTTTCAAATTCCTTTACCTCTGCCGGAGCTGCAAAAGGCGGCTCTGTAGATGTTACTGTAACTCCAAAGCTTGAATCGTGGGCATGCAGAACCGCATTCTTATCATAATGTCCGACATTAAGATGACAGTTCAGACAACTGACCGGATCTTTGCTTGTCGTATATAAAAGATGTGCATTTCCCCCGTTTACTGACAAAGTAAGCGGGAAGAGATTCTCATGACACTCCGTGCAGGAGTTCTCATAAACAAATTTTTTTGCATTTTCGAGAAGCTTTTTCTTCTCCCAGTCAATATCCGCCGTATCCTTGAAAAGAAAACCATACAGATCCCTCATACCTGTTTTGGCTTTTTCAATAAAATACCCCTCCCCTTCCGGAGGAAGATGACATTGTACACAGTGTACTATCACCCCCGATTTGTTGTTATGGTGAGTTGATAACTTCCAGCTCTGATCGGCATGCGGATGAACATGACATGACATACAGAACCTGTCAGTAGATGTCGTTTTCATCAATACCCTGTAGGGGATTATAAGCAGAGCAAATACAACTAAACCTGAAATAAAAAACCAGACTTTTGTCCTGCGTCCGACAGAAGTCTTATGTCTGTTATTATAGAAAATCATGTTTACGGAAAAGAATTCAATTAAAACTTGCTAAAGTTAATTGAATAAATGATTTCCCGGTATGGTTCTCCCGTTAAATTTATTTAAAGGCTCCGGCTTTAAAATCTCTTAGTATATCCGTGGCAATAAGGCACCTTCCCGTTCAGAAAGTAATAATCCTGATGATATTTCTCGGCATCATAAAATTCCGAAGCTGCAGTAACTGCCGTTGCTATCTTTAATCCCTTGTCACTAAGGATTTTCAGATTTTTCTCGGCGATCTTCTTCTGTTCTTCGTTCATATAAAATATCTCCGAACGGTACTGGTCGCCAATGTCAGGCCCCTGTCCTCCCACCTGTGTCGGATCATGGATCTCGAGAAACAATTTCAGGAGAGTTTCATAATTAGTCTTTTCAGGATCAAAGATGATTTTTACAGCTTCAGCGTGACCGGTCTTGCCGGTGCATACCTCCTTATATGACGGATTCTTTACATGTCCGCCGATATATCCGGATGTTACTGAAATCACACCCGGAGCTTTCTGCAGGAAATACTCGACACCCCAGAAACAGCCGCCGGCAAAGATCGCAGTACCATATCTTCCGCCTTCAAGGATTGCCGGAACAAAATCGAGGGACACTGAATTGACACAATGTCTGAGATTCTTCTCGGTGAGCCTTTCACCTGTAAAAACATGCCCGAGATGAGCTCCGCATGATGTACATGTAATTTCAGTCCTCCTGCCGTCAGCATCAACGGTTCTCGTGACCGCACCTTTTATTTCATCGTCAAAGCTTGGCCAGCCGCAGTCCGATACAAACTTGTCTGTCGAATGATAAAGAGCAGCCCCGCATTTTCTGCATACATAAGTTCCGCTTTCCTTATGCGCGTTAAACTTACCGGTAAAGGGAATTTCTGTCCCCTTATTGTTAATTACAGCGGCTTCCGCCCTGCTAAGAATGTTAAAAGGAAGTTTTTCCTGAGAAAATGATTCATTGCTCATATTGAAAAATAATATTATCGATAAAAATGCCGTTATTCTCTTTTTCACTTTAGTCCGGTTTTTAATAAACAACAAAGATAAACGATTAAAGTTGACTTCTTTTACACAATAAAGTGAACATTTTTCCATTTATTACGTTATAAAAGATCAATCCGTGAGTTTAAAACTCGCTGATACAAATGAAATTAACAAATAATATTCTGGCACAGATATTGTTTTATCATGGAAAATCGTAATTTTGTTCTTAATTTTTTTGACATTGATATGAAGAAAGTTGCTGTAGTACTGGTTTTATTTGTTGTTACTGTATTTGTTTTAAGTTCATGTAACAGTAGAGTATGCCCTGCATACAGTAAAGCTGAAACAGAACAACCCGGAGAAGTAGGCTGAAATAGTCCTCTCTCCATATAGTCCCCTTTAATTAAGGTAGCATGGATATGAAAAAGCTGCTTATTTTAATTTTCATTCTGTTACACACAGCCATTCTTCTGCGTGCCCAGGGTGAAATTGATGAGCAGCAGAAGGTGTTCTTCCGGAATGAACGGTCATTCGGAGTAATGATTAACTCCGATGGTTTCGGTATTGGTTACCGTGAGGGGAAAAGGTTGAATTACCTCAATAAGAGAATTCTGGAATTCGATCTTGGCACTCTCCGGCACCCTAAAGAGTACAGGACGAGTAATCCGTGGTCTCAGACCTCCGGTACATGGGTTTTCGGCAAGCTTAACAGTGTGGTTTACATCAGGGGAGGAATAGGTCACCAGCACGAAATGTTCTCCAAAGAAGATGCAGGCGGAATAGCAATAAGGTATTTCATCTCAGGAGGTCCACTGATAGGTCTCTATAAACCTATTTATTACAGAGTTTTATATCCTGTTGGCGGTACACTGAACGAATATCAGCTGCGGGAGGAGAAGTTTGATATAACAATCCATGATCCCACAATGATATA
>CAZWUB010000086.1:0-3755 GCA_964637415.1 uncultured Rikenellaceae bacterium | reverse complement strand
ACACTCACAAATCTCTTCCGCAGGAAAAAAGAATAAGGTATCCTGCTTCCGGGTTGCTGATTTTCCGAAAATGATTATTTTTGTGGTCGATTTTGAATTATTAACCAATTTAATTATACAGGTATGTCAAAAATTAAAGTAGCTATTAACGGCTTTGGCAGAATCGGCCGTAATGTTTTTAAAATTGCTTTCGAAAGAGATGATATCGAGATTGTCGGTATAAATGATATCACCGACACCCAGACTCTGGCTCATCTGCTTAAATATGACTCTACCCAGGGAAAATTCCCCGGTGTAACATGTGACGCTGAAAATATTATTGTAAACGGTGTTAAAGTTAAGGTTACAGCTGAAAAGAATCCGGCTACAATTCCATGGAGCCAGCAACCTGATGTTGTTATCGAATCGACCGGTGTATTCACATCGAAAGAAAGTCCTAAAGGCGGCTATGGAGACCATCTGAAAAACGGAGCAAAGAAAGTTCTCCTTACAGTTCCTGCAAAAGATACAATCGATGCAATGATAGTTCTCGGAGTTAATGAAGATCACCTGAAACCCGAACACCAGTGCGTTTCAAATGCTTCATGTACAACAAACTGCCTTGCACCTGTCGCAAAAGTTCTGAATGATTCTTTCGGAATTGAAGTCGGTTATATGACAACAATTCACTCATATACAAACGACCAGAGGATCCTCGACCTTCCTCATAAAGATCTCAGACGTGCAAGATCTGCCGCTTTATCACAGATCCCCACAACTACCGGTGCAGCAAAAGCAGTAGGAAAAGTTATTCCTGAACTGAAAGGTAAACTCGACGGTGTATCAGTAAGGGTCCCCACTCCTACCGGATCGCTTGTTGACCTTGTTGTAATGCTCAAAAAAGAAGCTACAAAGGAAGAGATCAATGCAGCAATGAAAAAAGCAGCCGAAGGCCCGATGAAAGGCATTCTCGAATATACCGAAGATCCTATCGTTTCTGCTGACGTGATCCACACAACAGCATCATCAATATTCGATGCTCTCAGTACAATGGTCAACGGAAAAATGGTGAAGGTTATGTCATGGTATGATAACGAATGGGGTTATTCCTGCCGGGTCGTTGATCTGATTCCATTACTGATGAAATAATAATATATTTTATAATATTATCGAAGGGGAGTTGCATGCATCTCCCCTTCCGTGTTTATAAGATCATTACCGATATCAGGAATCAATATCCTATTCGTAACGTAACGCCTCGATCGGATCAATATTGGCGGCCTTGACCGCCGGGGCATATCCCGAAACAACCCCGACAATAAAACAAACGACAACCCCCATAAACGCCCACAACCAGGGTACTATGAAACTTGATTTCAGTGCCGATGCTACAAGGTTACCGATCAAAATACCCAGTATAATTCCAAATATTCCGCCAAGCTGACCGATCATAACCGATTCAAAGAGAAACTGGTATTTTATCGTAACAGGCTTTGCTCCTATTGCTTTCCTGACACCTATCTCACGGGTACGCTCAGTTACCGAGACAAGCATTATATTCATTAATCCCACTGCAGCACCAAATAACGTAATGATCCCTATCAGGGTCGCAGCCAGGGTTACAAATTTTATATTCTTAAGCAGAAGGGCAACTATTGTATCACTCTTGGAAATATTGAAATCCGATTCATCACGGGGATCAAGATTGCGGACAATCCTGAAAACCGCTTCAGCTTCCCCCGCCATAACATCAAGATTTACCGGATTCATCGGCATTACAGTTATCCTGAAATTAAGATTCGGACGCGAGAAATATTGCCGGGCTGCAGTTATCGGGATGAAACAAATATTATCATCGCTCATTGCACTCGCGCCTTTGCTTTTGAGAACACCGGCAACCTTGAGTTTCAGTCCGGCTATCGATACTTCCTTACCCACCGGATCGACTCCTGTCGGAAAAAGATCCTTTGCTATCTCAGAACCCAGAATTATGATCCTCCTGTTCAGCCGGAGTTCCTCCTGAGTGAAATCCCTTCCATTTTCTATCTCATAACCCGACACCGTAACATAATTCTCATCAACACCCATAAGCGTTACATTGGGATTCGTCTCCTCCAGTCCGTATTTTACAGTTGCCAGATCTGACGCCCGGAAAGATATCGAAACCCATGCCGGTTCTGTAAATGCAGTTTTGAAATCCGTAGCCTGCCTGTATGAAATATATGTATAGTTTTTCGATCTAACCCTGTCATTCATTACCTGTACATTCATCCCCCTCGATGAAATACTGAATGAATTGGCTCCCATCATTGTAAACTGATCCGTAAGGGAAGATTTAATCGCATCAATGGCTGTCAATATTCCGATCAATGCCATAATACCGAACGCAATAATACAAATTGTAAGTATCGTTCGCACCTTGTTCGATCTGATTGCCCTCAGTGCAATCCTGAGATTCTCCCGCACAATTCCTTTCTTCATAATATTCTTTGTTCAACTGCCTTCAAATTATTACCCCCTTTCTTAGTTCCCCGCCAGCTGGCGGGGAAAAGGTCTCCTTCCACAAATATGGGAAAGCTTGCTCCACTTCAGCGTAGGTCGGGAAAGGGTAATAAATGAAATTTTCTGAACCTGGATTAATTCATTATTACCTGGAGTCATTTGAAAAAATAAAAGTAAACATTTTTAAGCATTGCCCCGAACTGAAAGGATAATAAATATTTTTTAAAATAATTAAGGATTTAGTTGCATAACTAATTTATTCGTTATATATTCGTAGGGTCATTCCATGTAGGACCATTACACGTAGGGTCAATCCATGGAATGACCCTGAATAAATTGAATAACCCGGCAGAAACGCAATAACCCGGCAGAAACGCAATGCATTGCGTTTCAACGGAAAAAAAGATTTGAACAAACGAAGTAAGAACCAAGAACTGATATTATGAGAGAACTAACCCGTGCAGAAGAAGAAGTTATGCAGGTGCTATGGAAAATCGAAAAGGGTTTTGTAAAAGACATCCTTGAACATTTTAAAGAACCGAGACCTGCATACAATACGATCAGCACCATTGTCCGGATTTTACAGGACAAAGGTTTTGTGGATCATAAAGCGTATGGCAGGACGCATGAATACTTCCCCGTGGTTACAAAAGATGATTATTCAAAATCTCATCTGAGTAACTTTGTAAATGATTATTTCTCAAATTCTTTCGGAAAGATGGTTAGTTTTTTTGCTAAGGAAAAGCGCATCTCGCTGAAGGAAATGGAAGAGATTATGAAGATCATGGAAAGTGAGGTAAAAAAACAAAAAAAAGTAAAATGAATCAGTTCCTTTTATACCTGTTAAAGGTTGCAATAGCTCTCGCAGCTTTTTACCTGGTTTACAACCTCTTTCTGAGCAAGGACACAATGTATAACCGAAACCGTTTTTACATACTGCTCTCACTTGTTTCATCACTTATACTTCCGCTTATTACAATTCAGACCAGACAGCCTCTTGATATACAATTCTTTGGAAAAGATCTTACAGGGGTTGTTATAAATGGTGTCGCGGAAAATAATGAAACCTGGCGAAGTATCTTTTCATCTGTAAGTGTAATCCAGATCTTATTTATAATTTATTTATCAGGAATGATCCTGCTTGCCTTAAAACTTATCGCTGAAATGTCGCACCTTCTTCTTATTGTTTTCAGGAAGAAGATCAATGGCAACAAGGTGATAAGATTATCGGGCAATAAAGTATCGGGATTTACGGCATTCGGGCATATTTTCAT
>CAZWUB010000085.1:4372-14918 GCA_964637415.1 uncultured Rikenellaceae bacterium | reverse complement strand
ATGTATATAATTTTCAAACATGTGGGTTCCATCAGACCATTGAAATAAAAATTATATACTGATGAAACAGATAATAGTATTTCTTATGATGCTTTCGACAGGAATCTCAACATACTCACAGGTAAAAATTATAGCTCACAGAGGAGCTTCATGGCTTGCCCCTGAAAATACTGTTGCCTCAGCAAATCTGGCCTGGGAGAAAGGGGCTGATGGTGTGGAGGTTGATATCTACCTTACAAAAGACAATAAAGTGATCTGCATACATGATTCAAATACAAAAAGGACAACCGGACAGGATCATAAAGTTGCTGAAACAGAATCAAAGATACTCAGGAAGCTTGATGCAGGATCTTTCAAGGATGAAAAATATAAAGGTGAGAAATTACCCTTCCTGAAAGAGGTAATAAAAACTGTACCGGAGGGCAAAGAGCTTGTTGTTGAAATTAAATGCAAAAGCGAGGTCCTTCCTTATCTCGAAAAGATCGTCAGCAAATATCAGGATAAGATAGTTTTCACATTTATATGTTTTGATTTCAAGACAATAGCCGATACAAAAAAAGTATTCCCCTCAAACTCATGTTACTGGCTCTGCAGCAATGCAGAACTTCTCGGAAAAACTTTTCCACAGGTTTCTCCTGCCGGGCTTGAAGGTGTAAGCCTGTCGTGGAACATCATTAATGAAAATGTGATCCGGAAAGCATCAGACCTGAATCTCGAAGTCTATTCCTGGACCGTCGATGATCCGGCCGAGGCAAAACGTCTTATATCTCTTGGTGTAAAAGGCATTACAACTAACCGTCCGGGATGGCTCACAGAAAATCTATAACAGAAATATGAATAATTCAATTTCAAGACGAAGATTCGTCAACAAAACCCTCGGCATAAGTGCCGGAGCGCTTATACTTCCCTCTGTTGAGGGATTTGGAATACAACAGAAGATGACCGGAATCAGGCCCATGATAATTACAAGTCATACAAATGAGACCGGCCGTAAGGCAATGGAAGCAGGATGGAAAATTTTACTGGATGGAGGAAATGCTGTTGATGCAGTAGAAAAAGCTGCAAATGTGATTGAGGTTGATCCTGAGGACACAAGTGTCGGTTATGGAGGATTGCCTAATGAAAGAGGAGTAGTTCAGCTCGATTCTTCCTTTATGGATGGAAAAACCTACTCTGCCGGCGCTGTAGCCTGTCTTGAGAACATTAAGACACCCGCATCAGTTGCAAAACTTGTTATGCAACGGACCGATCACGTGTTGCTTGTAGGTGCAGGCGCTCTTGAATTTGCGAAAGCATGGGGTTTTCAGGAAGAAAATCTCCTTACTGAAAAAGCCCGAAAGATATGGCTTCGCTGGAAAGAAGAAATGAGCAGGACTGATGACTGGGGAGGCCCGGAACATTTACAGGATCTTCAGAAGCTCGAATCGTGGTGGCAGGATTTCCCTGATATCGAACATCATTATGGCACAACAAATGTACTTGCAATAGATAAGAACGGAGATATAGCAGGATGTACGACAACAAGCGGGCTCAGCTTCAAGCTTAATGGCCGTGTTGGCGATTCACCCATCATTGGTGCAGGCCTGTATGTTGATAATGAAGTAGGAGCTGCCGGTGCTACTGGTCGCGGCGAGGATGTTATAAAGTCATGCGCGTCATACTATATGGTACTCAGAATGAAGGATGGAAGAACACCTCAGCAGGCATGTGAAGATGCTCTTAAAATGATAGCTGACCGCTATAAAAAGGTAAATCCCGATTTCTTCCCCAGCGAGAAATTTGTTGCAATCAACAAAGCCGGAGAAACAGGTTGTGCTACAATGATCGGTAAATCTAATCCGGCGATGTCGGTAATGACCGGTACGGGTTACAGGAAATACGAAGGGATCGTTGCATATCCGGGGAGATAAAATATTCCGGGCAATAATGCAGGGACATTGAATGGAATAATTCAGTAGGGCCATTCCATGGAATGGCCCTACGCATCATTAATTTATTAACTGTATTATTTTAATTTGATACTGCGGTCGTACAATTCCTTCCAGTCGTCAATTCCTGATCCTTCGGCAGAATTAACCTTATTATCAGCTTTTCTTTCGAGCTTTTTGATCACCACCTTTCTGGCTGATGACCGGGTTCCTTTGGTTTCTCCGGTGTAATCAACCCATGCAGTAAACCTGTTGATCCTGTGGGGAAGGATTTCCGGTGTACGGATGAAATTAACATCTTCGTCCTTAAGAGCATAGTTGTTGTGCTCTGCTTCCCATACATCTACATAGTGAATATACGGACCGAGATGTGAGAATACAACAAAACCGTCGGCATCAGTATATCCTTCTGAAGTCATATCCTGTTCATCTTCCCAGTCGGGAAGTGTCGGGTATAATCTTACACTCGCTCCCGGAATTATATATTCATCATAGTACTCAACTACTTCAATTTCAAGGAGAGTTGGAATCTTAACATCAATAGTAATAGAAGCTTTATCTGACAGGCCTGAACCGGAATAAACAGTAAGTAACACTTCAAATGTACCTGTACCTGTAAATACATGAACCGGATTGGCAACGTTCGAAATGAAGCCATCACCGAAATCCCATTCAAACTCAACAGCATTATGCGATTCATTATAAAATATAACATCCTGTCCGACCTCAGGCTCAATTCTATCAACAGAAAAATGAGCTTCAGGTGTCCTCTCGCATGAAAGAAGAAAAGCAGACAGGATAATTGAGAGATAAAATATTTTTTTCATTGTCTTAAGTGTTTGTATCTGTAGTATTCAAGTCAAATTGCGTGCCATCTTTCAATCTTTAACAAACGTAAAGGTAATTCTTAAGGATTAAAGGTCAGTCCGGGATATAATTTTTAAATTTTTTCAACACAGACTGTGCTGAAATATCAAACCCGGGAATCAAAAAATTATAATTATCTTTGCACTCCGGTAAAAATGAACACATATTATGATCAAAATAACATTTCCTGACGGAACTATAAAAGAATATAAGGAAGGAATAACCAGTCTTGAAATAGCCGAAGAAATAAGTCCCAGGCTGGCTAAGGTTGTTTACGCGGCAACTGTCAACGGAGAAGTGCGTGATCTTACAAGACCTATAAATTCTGATTCAACACTGAAGCTTCACAAATGGGAAGATGAGGATGGAAAACATGCTTTCTGGCATTCATCGGCACACCTGATGGCTGAAGCTCTTGAATCTCTTTATCCTGGTATAAAGTTCGGGATTGGTCCGGCTATTGAGAACGGATTCTATTATGATGTCGATCCCGGAAACGGAACAGTTATTACAGAAGCTGATCTCCCTGCTATAGAAAAGAAGATGAAGGAGCTTGCAGCACAGAACCTTACTTATAAAAGAAGGGATGTAAGCAAGAAGGAAGCGATGGAGCTCTTTACGAAAAAGGGAGATGAATATAAAACTGAGCTGATAAGCGAGCTGGTTGACGGTACCATTTCACTTTACACCAATGGAAGTTTTGTTGACCTCTGCCGGGGGCCACATCTTCCTTCCACAGAACCAATAAAAGCAATCAAGCTAACGAGCCTTGCAGGCGCTTACTGGAGGGGTGATGAAAAACGTAAAATGCTTACAAGGATCTACGGAATAACATTCCCTGATCAGAAAATGCTCAATGAATACCTTGTTTTCCTCGAAGAGGCGAAAAAACGGGATCACCGCCGGATAGGAAAAGAGCTGGAACTGTTTACCTTCTCTCAAAAGGTAGGAATGGGACTCCCACTGTGGATGCCCTTAGGGTCCGATGTCAGGCAGAACCTGATAACCTATCTTACATCACTTCTCAGGAAGAGAGGATATAAGATTGTAACAACTCCTCACATAGGGAATGTTAACCTGTACAAGCTATCAGGCCATTTCGAGAAATATGGCACAAGTTCATTCCAGCCTATTTCAACTCCCGAGGAAGGTGAACAATTCATGCTGAAGCCGATGAATTGTCCTCATCATTGTGAGATTTATAATGCAACTCCACATTCCTACAAGGAACTTCCTCTCAGGATGGCTGAATTCGGAACTGTTTACAGATACGAACAGAGCGGAGAGCTTCACGGACTGACAAGGGTAAGAAGCTTTACACAGGATGATGCACATCACTTCTGCAGGCATGATCAGCTGAGAGAGGAATTCAAAAGCATAATAGACCTTATACTTTATGTTTTTAAAATATTGAATTTTAATGACTACACTGCACAGATATCATTAAGGGATCCAAATGATAAGGAAAAATATATCGGATCGGAAGAGAACTGGCAGAAGGCGGAACGTGACATTATTGAAGCAGCAGCAGAAAAGAACCTTAAGACTGTTGTAGTTCCCGGAGAAGCGGCATTTTACGGGCCCAAGCTCGACTTCATGGTAAAAGATGCCATTGGTCGCAAGTGGCAGCTGGGTACAATTCAGGTTGATTATAATCTCCCGGAGAGATTTGACCTTACATATAACGGGAGTGATAACCAGAAACACAGACCGGTTATGATACACCGGACGATCTTTGGTTCACTTGAAAGATTCGTGGCAGTTCTGATTGAGAATACCTCTGGCAAATTTCCTCTCTGGCTTGCCCCGGTAAAAGCTGTTATCCTTCCCATAAGCGATAAATTCAATGATTATGCGGCAAATGTTTTGGAAATTCTAAATAATTCCGATATTTGCACACTAATTGACGACAGGAGTGAAAAGATAGGTAAGAAGATAAGGGATAACGAATTAAAGAGAATTCCCTACCTTCTCGTCATCGGTGAAAAAGAAACTGAAAGTGGAACAATATCCGTCCGCAAGCAGGGTGAAGGAGATAAAGGAAGTATGAAAACAGAGGAATTTATCAGTTTCATACATTCTGAAATCAAAAAGGAACTTGAATATTAACAACAGATAACATAGTATTAATTAAATTAGGAGGATACAATTATAACCGGACCTGTTAGACGATTCCCCGGCAGAGTAACCCAGCCGGCTCATAAAATTAACAACAGGATCACTGCAAGAGTGGTCAGAGTTGTTGGTGAAGATATTGAAGCTGAAGTAATGAGCATCCAGGATGCCCTGAGACTTGCAGACAGAATGGAGCTGGATCTTGTTGAGATCTCTCCGAGTGCTGACCCACCTGTTTGTAAAGTTGTTGATTATCAAAAGTTTCTTTACCAGCAAAAGAAGAAACAGAAGGAAGCCAAAGCAAAAGCAGCCAAGGTAGTTGTAAAAGAAATAAGGTTTGGGCCGAATACAGATGATCATGATTATAACTTTAAGCTCCGTCATGCAATCCGGTTCCTCGAGGAAGGGGCAAAAGTAAGAGCATACGTGTTCTTTAAAGGAAGATCAATTTTATTCAAGGAACAGGGAGAAGTACTCCTTCTCAGATTTGCCAACGACCTCGAGGAGTATGGAAAAGTAGAACAACTCCCCAGGCTTGAAGGAAAAAGGATGATAGTCTCTTTCTCCCCAAAAAAGAAAAAGTAGTTATAAATATTTGAATTACAGAAATGCCAAAAATGAAAACAAATCCGGGTGCGAAAAAAAGATTCACACTTACCGGAACAGGAAAGATCAAGCGTAAACATGCGTTTAAAAGCCACATCCTGACAAAAAAATCAACAAAACGTAAGAGAAATCTTACTTATTTCGGTCAGGTGGATAAAGCAGATCAGAAAAATGTAAAACTTCTGCTGGCAAGCAAATAGTTACTTTATGCTTTGTTCTTTGATTTTTTATAGTATTAACCGATCGTTCAGCAGATAAGAGTTCGCCGGCTGGCGAAACGCTGACTTTCAAAAAAATGTGTTATGCCAAGATCAGTAAATGCAGTCGCATCGAGAGCCAGGAGAAAAAAGGTTCTCAAACAGACAAAAGGAAATTTTCTCTCAAGGAGAAATGTAATTACGGTAGCAAAGAATACCCTCGACAAAGGTTTGGGTTATGCATACCGCGACAGACGTAAAAAGAAAGGTGAATTCCGCTCACTCTGGATCCAGAGGATCAATGCCGGAGTAAGACAATATGATATGAGCTATTCGGAGTTCATTGGAAAACTCGACAAAAAAGGGATAGCTCTTAACAGAAAAACACTAGCCGACCTGGCTATGAATCATCCCGAAGCCTTTAAGGCAATAGTTGAAAAGGTGAAGTAAAAGCCAGTTTGGAGTTTGGAGTTTGGAGTTTGGAGTTCAGGATTCATTATCTTACCCTCATGAACATCCTTCTGAATCTGATTTTCTTCAACCCCTCTCCTTCTTTATTCAGGGAAAGCCATATAAGCTTTGGCTTTCCTACAATATGATCCTCGGGTACAAAACCCCAGTACCTGGAATCTGCTGAATTGTGACGGTTGTCACCCATCATGAAATAATAATCCATCCTGAATTTGTACGAATCGGAAGGTGTACCATTTATTAATATGGTTGCGCCTTCAACTTTAAGATCGTTTTCCTCATAAACATCAATAATCCTCTCATAAAGACCCAGGTTCGATGTGTCGATGTTAACAGTTACACCTTTGGCAGGTATCCACAGTGGTCCGAAATTATCTTCATTCCATGACAGCTTCGGATCGTATGGAAATATGTGCGGAGCAAACTCACCCTGCTGTGCATACACAGGAGTGACACTGATAACATTGGTAAATTTTGAGATCGTTTCAGCATTTGGCTTTGTAAGAGGAAGATAATAGGCGGAACCTGAAAGCATGTTTTGGTCGGCTTTCGAAATGCCAAGCCTTTCAAACGCTTTTGGATTAATTGTCGTTCCGTTTGTACCTATAATATATGTAGTCTGCTGTGTGTTGTTCCCTTCGACAATTTTCCCGTTTATGTAGATATCACCCGACTTTATTGTAAGTGTATCCCCCGGAAGGCCGATGCATCGTTTCACATAATTATCGCGTCTGTCGGCCGGACGGTAAATAACCTCATATTTATCCCATATCTCTTTACGCGCCATTGGTATATAAAATCCGACAGGCTTTGGTTCCGGATTAGAGAAATTATCCCTTGCCTGTAATTCCCTTGCAGTCCGGCGAACAATTTCATAGTAACTGGTAGCCTGATCTTCAACAACAACCGTATCCCCTGCCGGGAAATTAAATACTATCGGATCATTATGCTTAACATGACTTAATCCCAGAAGACGCTTGTATGGCCAGTAAATCACATCCGACCACGATTTTCCTTTGCTCAACGGCATTGTATGCTGTGTAAAAGGAAATGCCAGGGGTGTATTTGGCATCCTGGGGCCATAGGCAAGCTTACTCACAAACAGATGATCACCTACAAGAAGGGATTTTTCCATCGAAGGCGTGGGAATACGATAATTCTGAAACAGGAATATGTTTATCAGGGTAACAGCAATAACTGCAAAAATTATTGCATCCAGCCATTCAATAAATGCACTGTTTTTACGGTCCCTCCTTTTCCAGAAAGACCAGTTTACTTTTTTTGATACGTATATATCGTAAATCACCGGGAGTCCCAGAAGAAGCCAGTAATTACCGATCCAGATTACAACAAGCAGATAAAAAACTGCAGCTATTGCAAACCTTATATACTTTCCCTGTAAGAAATCATTCATTTTAAATTGTTTTTAAGCCGGTAAAAGTATAAAATATTATCAGAATCCCAGAACATCTGTCATAGTAAAGACCCCTTTCCTTGAATGGATGAACTCAGCCGCAACAACAGCTCCGAGAGCAAGTCCTTTTCTGTTCTTTGCTACATGTTTCAGACTGATTGTATCTATATCTGAATCCCAGGCAACAGTATGTGTACCGGGTACAGAACCCTCACGTACTGATTTAATGGGGATCATATTCGCTCTTCTGTCATTTTCAAAACACCAGCCTTCAAAATCCGGATGTCCTTTTCTGATGCCTTCGGCAAGGGTTATTGCGGTGCCGCTTGGGGCATCAAGCTTTTTAGTATGATGTATCTCTTCGATTGAAACAGAATAATCTTTGTACCGTTTCATATGCTCTGCCAGTTCAGCATTAAGCCTGAAGAGCAGATTTACTCCAATACTGAAATTTGAGGAATGGATGAAAGCAGTTTCATTTTTCAAACATAACTCTTTTGCCCTCTCATAATCCTTAAGCCAGCCCGTGGTCCCTGAAACAACCGGCACTTTCATTTCAAGACACTTTGAAATATTATCAAACGCGGATTCTGGTGAAGAGAATTCAATTACAACATCAATATCCCTGAGATTTTCCGGATTAAGATCTTCTTTATTGTCTATATCAATCCTGAGCCTTATCCAATGTCCTCTCTTTATACTGATCTCTTCTATTTCATGGCCCATTCTGCCATACCCTATTAGTGCTATATTCATTTTTTCAAGTTTCTGCGAAATTATTTATTTTAAGGTTGCTCCCGGCTTAATAATATCATAAAATTCTTAACAAGAAGTTAAAATCATCTTATATTTTATATATTTCACTTCAAAAAGGAATCACATATGAAACAAGTATTACTCTCATTATCATTACTTACTATGATCATAACATCATCTTGCACAAGCAGTGAGAAAGCCGACCTGGTGGTAATCAATGCCAAAGTGTTAACTATAGACAGTGAAAACCCTGTTTCTGAAGCAATAGCAATGAAGGGTGAAAAAATTATCGGGGTCGGAACGACAAGGCAAATCAGTAAAATGATTGAAAGCGGTAAGACTGAGGTAATTGATGCAGCCGGAAGACTTGTAATTCCCGGCTTCAACGATGCTCATCTTCATTTTGGTCCGCTCGATCCTGATTTTATTGAATTGCGTTATACAACTGATCCGTCAACGATTACAGCGAAAGTAAAAGCCCAGGTTGCAAAATCCATTCCCGGTGAGCTTATAAGAGGTGGTCACTGGGAGCATGAAATGTTCACAACAAGAGACTGGCCGTCCAAAGAACTTATCGACGATGTATCACCAGATAACCCGGTAATCCTCGAACGGGCTGACGGACATTCAATGCTTGTAAACAGTTTTATTCTTAAAAATTCAGGTATAACAGGAAATACCCCGGATCCTTTCGGAGGTGAGATACAAAAAGATCCCCGAACCGGTGAGCCGACAGGAATTCTTAAGGAGACTGCGATGGACCTGATTAAGCTTGGAGATGTTAAAACTGAAAGAAGCCCCGAAGAAATTGCAGAAAAAACCTGGCAGGGATACCTTCTTGCGATGAAGGAAGCCAGGGAACTGGGGGTCACTAGTGTTCAGAATGCAGGAAGTGCAGATTTCGAAGCATATGAAAAGCTCCGTAAAGAAGGACAGCTTACCTGCAGGATAGATATTGGCAAGCCACTTACCGGTGATACTGCCTTATTGAACAATTATAAAGAACTTGCCGGAAAATATCCCGATGAGGGTGACTGGATAAGGTTCGGATATCTCAAAGCATTCATGGACGGATCAATGGGTTCAGGAACTGCTCTTATGTTTGAACCTTTTAACGATGAACCAACGACCTCGGGACTTGCAATGTGGAACTATGATGAGCTGGAAAAGATGGTTATAACTGCCGATAAAATGGGTTTCCAGATCGGGATACATGCCATAGGCGACAAGGGAAATAACCTGATATTAAATGCATATGAAAAAGCTCAGCAGCTCAATGGGAAACGTGACAGCCGGCACCGCGATGAGCATGCGCAAACACTTCAGGAATCGGATATTCCCAGATTTGCACAGCTTGGAGTGATCCCGTCCATGCAACCCACTCACTGCATTTCCGACAAGAAATTTTATGAAAAACGTATCGGAACAGAAAGATCGAAAGGTGCTTACGCCTGGAGAAGCCTGGTCAATGCAGGTTCCATACTCGCTTTCGGTACCGATTACCAGGTTGAACCTCTTAACCCGATTGAAGGACTTTATGCAGCTGTAACGCGTAAAGAACGCCGCGGAGAAGATGGCGAAGGATGGTTTCCCGAACAAAAACTTACTATGGAAGAGGCTATTAAATTCTACACCCTCGGTTCTGCATTCGCACAGTTCATGGAAGACAGAAAAGGTATGATCAGAAATGGTTATCTCGCTGATATAGTAATTGTTGATAAAGACCTTCTCACAATTCCGGAGAATGAAATCATGGCCACAAAGGTGGATTATACGATTGTCGGGGGGAAAGTAGTGTACGAGTCAGGGAAGTGACACAAAGCGACGAAGCAATCTGTTGCGAGTGACACAAAGCCACGAAGCAATCCGGTTACCGTTCCAGTAATTTTAGTATAACAACAGCCTCTTCCCGCGAATTGCCGCAAAACAGGACCTCCGCTTTGTAATCCGAACAAACCTTAGGCCTTGTCGGATCACCCCACAGACCACATTTATAATCATCCAAAAGATGGATACACCTCACCCCTGCCGGCTTACCCTCAGGCATACCGGGTATCGGCGACGATATCGATATTTCGATACAGCAGGCTCCGCAGCCAGGACGACAATCCATAATTTTAAGACAAAAGTAATTATTTTTACGGCTTTACGGCTTTACGGCTTTACGGCTTTACGGCTTTACGGCGTTACGG
>CAZWUB010000085.1:0-4272 GCA_964637415.1 uncultured Rikenellaceae bacterium | reverse complement strand
TTTACGGCTTTACGGCTTTACGGCTTTACGGCTTTACGGCTTTACGGCGTTACGGCGTTACGGCTTTAAGGCGTTAGACCATAATACCGCAAAGCCGTAATGCCGTAACACCATAACCCCTTGCGACCTTTCTTCCTCTCTGCTTATGCGCCGTAACTTATTTCTTGCTAAATTTACGCAAATAGATTCTTGATGCGAATAGATATTCTTTCTGTATGCCCGGAACTTCTTGAAAGTCCGCTGAACTATTCCATAGTAAAACGTGCCAGGGATAAGGGCCTTGTGGAGATCAATGTAATTAACCTTCATAATTTTGCCAAAGACAGGTATAAAAGTGTTGATGATTATGCTTTCGGAGGCGGGGCAGGAATGGTAATGATGCCTGAGCCTGTTTTCAGGGCGATAGAAATGCTGAAAAATGAAAGGGATTATGATGAAATAATTTATACATCTCCGGATGGCCAGAAATTCAATCAGAAAATGGCTAACCGGCTCTCTCTTAATAACAATATCATTATTCTTGCAGGCCACTATAAAGGAATTGACCAGCGTATCAGGGACCATCTTATAACAATGGAAATTTCTGTCGGTGATTATGTACTGTCGGGAGGGGAATTACCGGCCGCACTGATCACCGATGCTATTGTAAGGGTCCTCCCGGGAGCAATCTCCGATGAACAGTCGGCCCTCTCCGACTCATTTCAGGACGATCTTCTGGCTCCTCCGGTATATACAAGGCCGTCCGACTTCAGGGGATGGAAGGTCCCCGATATCCTCCTTTCAGGTAATGCAGCTGAAATAGATAAATGGCGACATGAACAGTCTGTAATCAAAACAGAAAAAATACGACCTGATCTTACACGAAATGAATAAAATATTTTTTGTCCTGAAAGGGAGCATCTTTATCTCCTTTTTGTACCTCATTTTCTCATGCGGAAACAATAGCAATGGAGATTATCTGAAAAATGGATTCATAAATCCGCCCGATTCGGCACGTCCGGGTGTTTACTGGTACTTTATGGATGGCAATATTGAGCGTGAAGCAATAACTGCCGATCTTGAATCTATGAAAGAGGAAGGTATTGGTTATGTGGTCTTCCTTGAAGTGAATGTTGGCGTCCCGAGAGGTAAAGTTGATTTCCTGAGCGAAGAATGGCAGGACCTTTACATGCATGCTGTTAAAGAAGCAGAAAGGCTCGGGATAAGGATTGTTCTGGGATCCGGTCCCGGCTGGGCAGGAAGCGGCGGTCCATGGGTAACTCCCGCACAATCGATGCTCCATCTTGTTTCAGCTGACACTATAGTAAAGGGTCCGGTAAAGTTTGACGGCATCCTTCCTGTACCGGAACCAAAAAAGCCATTCTTTGGAGAAAACAGCCTTACCCCTGAACTTAAGCGGCTTCGCGATGAATGGTTCGAGGATGTGTTTGTACTTGCTTTCCCAACACCTGGACATCCTGAAAAAATACCCCTGATCGATGAAAAAGCTCTTTATTACCGGGCTCCCTACACCTCTCAGGCCGGGGTACTACCCTACCTTACAGCTTCAGAAACAAGGAGCGCCGGCAAAGGCTCAGCTATCGACAGTAAAAGAATAATCGATATTTCAGACCGGCTTGATTCAGGCGGACGACTCAAATGGGAAGTACCTCAGGGAAAATGGACGATTATGAGATTTTGCACCAGAAATAATGGTGCAGTAACCCGTCCGGCTCCGATGCCAGGACTGGGATTTGAATGTGACAAATTTGACACTACTGCTTTTAACTATCATTATGACGCTTATGTGGGTAAGCTGATAAGTAAATCCCATCCGAAAAAAGCAGAATCAGGCGGAGGCTGGACAATGATCCATATCGACAGCTGGGAAATGGGTGCCCAGAACTGGAGCCCTCACTTCAGGGAAGAATTTATAAAACGACGTGGCTATGACCCTAAGCTGTTCCTTCCGGCTTATTCAGGTCTTGTTATTGATGATACTGAAGTGACTGAACGCTTCCTGTGGGATATCAGGCAGACATCTTCCGAACTGATTGTTGAAAATCATGCCCTTCATTTCAAGAAACTTGGAAGGAAGAATGGTTTCAGGCTTTCGATAGAACCTTATGATATGAATCCGGCCTCAGACCTCGATCTGGGACTTGCAGCCGATGTACCTATGTGTGAATTCTGGAGTGATGGCTATGGGTTCAATTCGGCATTCAGCTGCATTGAGAGCACTTCAATTGCTCACATATCCGGAGCTCCTGTAGTTGCTGCCGAAGCCTTTACTGCCGACAGTCATGAAGCCTGGAAACAGCATCCCGGAAGTATGAAAAACCAGGGTGACTGGGCCTTCTGCATGGGTATTAACAGGTTCTTTTATCATACTTTTGCACATAAACCTTATGATGAAAAGTACCGGCCGGGAATGACAATGGGTCCGTACGGGGTCCACTGGGACCGGGGACAGACATGGTGGTCAATGGCAGACGAATATCACAGGTATATTTCCCGTTGCCAGTTTATGTTGTCTCAGGGTAAAGCAGTTTCAGATATACTCTATCTTGCTGCCGAAGGAGCACCACATGTTTTCAGACCTCCATCTTCTGCCCTTGATGGTACCCAATCTATGCCGGATAAAAAAGGATATTCATTTGACGGATGCTCACCTGCCTGGCTTATCAGCAAAGCCGAAGTCATAAACGGACTGATAACATTCCCGGGAGGTGGTACCTACCGGATACTGGTACTGCCTCATCTCAATACCATGACCCCGGAACTGATCGGAAAAATAAGGTCCCTTGCTGAGTCAGGTGCACTGATCGCAGGCAACCCTCCGTTCAGATCTCCCTCACTTTCAGGTTTCCCGGGCTGTGATGAGCAGGTTTCAGAAACTGCAATGGAAATATGGGGTGGAAATGTGATTCCTTCCGGAATATCAGTACGGAATTTCGGGAAAGGCAAAATATTGTGGGGAAAAAGACTGGTTAACAAACATAAAGGCATCAGCAATCACCCTGATTCCCTTGGACTCTATCCCGATTATTCAATTATTGACTCCATTCTTGCCGGATCAGGAATAAAACCCGATTTTAAAGCATCAGGCAGCATCCGTTACACCCACCGGTCTCTGCCTGAACGGGAGGTATATTTCATTTCCAACAGAACAGATTCTCCAATAACAGACACCTGTTTCTTCCGCGAAGGAAGTCCGGTTGCTGAATTATGGGATGCAGTTACAGGAAAAACCAGACCAGTGAGTATTTTATTTACAGATGATGGAATTGCATTTACCGGAATTGAGCTGGATCCATTTCAGAGCTGCTTTGTCGTATTCAGTAAGAAAGCGGGAGCAGAAAAAGTGAAAGTAAAGAATATCGAAAAACAAAAAGAAGTGCGAATCCTGACAACACTGAACTGGCAATGGGACGTCGTATTCGATACAGCATGGGGCGGACCCGGAAAGGTAAGAGTTGAAGATCTTGATGACTGGGCACAAAGCCCTGAAGATGGAATCAGGTACTACTCGGGAACAGCTGTCTATTCAAAAACATTCGATCTGCCTGAAACAGAAGGATCTGTGAGATATTCAGAAATATATCTTAACCTCGGAAAGGTGAAAAACATTGCAAGGGTAAGACTTAATAACCGGGATGCCGGAACGGTCTGGACCTCCCCATGGCAGGTCGAGATTACAGGCTTATTAAAAAACAAGAACAATCTTCTTGAAATCGAAGTCGCCAATCTTTGGATAAACAGGCTGATAGGTGATGAAGCTGAGCCATGGGATGGCATAACAGGCGGCAAATGGCCCGATTGGCTGCTGAATGGCACCAGGAGACCGACAAACAGGTATACTTTTACGACACATCGGTATTATAAGAAAGGTGATTCTCTTTCAGAGTCGGGACTCATGGGACCTGTTACGATTGAGGGTATGATACGATAGAGGGTCTTGCGGTCTTGCGGTCTTGCGGTCTTATGGTCTTACGGTCTTACGACTGCACGACTGCATGACTGCATGACTGCACGACTGCACGACTGCACGACTGCACGACTGCATGACTGCATGACTGCACGACTGCATGACTGCACGACTGCACGACTGCATGACTGCACGACTGCATGACTGCAAAACTTTCTTGGAAATAACAAAAACGTTTCGTAAAATTGTAACCGATTTCAACAATTAATATAATTAATTAATAATCAACGACATGAAGACACAGGATTACATTAACCGGGAAGATAAATTCGGAGCACATAATTACCATCCTCTTCCTGTGGTCC
>CAZWUB010000084.1:12978-14970 GCA_964637415.1 uncultured Rikenellaceae bacterium | reverse complement strand
TTCACGAAATAACTTTTCTTTGCTTTATAATTTATTTAAATCCCGCAAGCTATGTCAGAACTCTTCGCGCCGCTTACAATAAAAAGTATAACCCTTAAAAACCGGATTGTCATGGCTCCTATGTGCCAGTATTCGGCCAGGGATGGATTCGTAAATGACTGGCATCTGGTTCATTACGGAACAAGGGCAACCGGCGGAACAGGTTTATTGATTGTAGAAGCTACAGCGGTCTGGCCGGAGGGAAGAATTACTCCCGGAGATCTGGGATTATGGAGTGATGAGCATATCTCAGGCCTCCAAAGGATAACCGAATTTATCCACATGCAGGGATCGGTGGCAGGGATCCAGATCGCCCACGCCGGCAGAAAGGCATCATGCGCCATACCTGTTGAAGGCGGAAAACAACTTGATTTAAACAGTGGCGGATGGACTACAGTGGCGCCCTCAGCTATACCTTTCAGCCCCGGGGAGAGATCGCCGGAAATGCTCACCAAAGAAGGTATCCTTAAGGTAATAGCAGGCTTCAGGTCAGCCGCTGTACGTGCTCAAAAAGCAGGGTTCAGGATGATAGAAATCCACGGCGCACATGGTTACCTGTTGCAGGAGTTCCTGTCACCGCTCAGTAACCATCGGAGTGATGAGTATGGTGGGTCATTCGGGAACAGAACCCGTTTACTTATAAGTGTAGTCGAAGCTGTCAGGGAGGTTTGGCCTGATGAATATCCACTCTTCGTTCGTATTTCTTCTGCTGAATATACTGATGGAGGATGGGGCCCCGAAGACAGTACGGAGCTGGCATACCTCCTGAGAGAGGCCGGGGCCGACCTTATCGACTGCTCATCCGGGGGTAACATATACAATGCTTTGATCCCGGCAGCTCCGGGATACCAGGTACCCTTCGCAGAAGCCTTGCGAAAAACGGGGATTATGACAGGTGCCGTAGGCCTCATCACATCGGCACACCAGGCAGAAGAAATACTCCGGGAAGGAAAAGCAGACCTTATCATTATGGGACGTGAATTGCTCAGAAATCCTTATTTCGCCCTTAAGGCTGCAAAAGAGCTCGGTGAAGTGATCCAATGGCCCGGACAATACCTTCGGGCTAAATAAACTATAAAGATGTAATGCTAAGGTTTTAATTCCTTTGAATGATTCGGAAAGTGTTTCTTTTAGGAAATGTAATGCCTTCAATATACTTTTGTGAATTATGGATAAAAACACAATTTTCCAATTCCTGAAAGCCATTGAGCTTTTCAGGAACCTGAATGATAATGAATTACATGAAGTTACTGAAAAAGTAACAGAAAGACATTGCATAGTTGGTGATATGCTTTTTAATGAAAACGGCCCAAGGGAAAACATCTTCATAATTTATAAAGGAGAAGTTGAACTATATAAACAAAATTCATACGGCAGTGAAGTCAGACTGGCTTTATTTGCAGGCGGGGATTTCCTTGGTGAAGGGATCTGGGATCAAAACTCTCCTCATTCAACATCCGCAAGAGTAGTTGAAAAAGCAATCCTTTTTGTTATAAATAAGGGATTTTTCAGTTATAACGCTGAAACCACCCTGAAGATATTGTCGAATATAACAAGGGTCATTTCACGAAGAATGCGAAATGTAAATAACCGGATGTTAAATCTTTCGGCTCAGTATGAATCCGGAATGACAAGACCCGAACATGATCTTCTTGGTGAAAGGGAAGTGCCTTATGAGGCATATTATGGAATACAGACCATGAGAGCTGCAGAGAATTTCAACATTTCCGGAGTAACTCTTAATTTCTTCCCTGCATTAATTGAAGCTTTTGCAATGGTAAAGGAAGCAGCTGCCGAAGCAAATTATGAACTGGGTTTGCTGGATAAAAAAATAACTGATGCAATAGTCCTTGCCTGTCATGAACTTCAACACGGGAAGTATCAGAACCAGTTTGTTGTTGATATGATTCAGGGAGGAGCCGGGACTTCAACAAATATGAATGCCAATGAGGT
>CAZWUB010000084.1:0-12878 GCA_964637415.1 uncultured Rikenellaceae bacterium | reverse complement strand
CAGCTTCAGGATGCAGTTCCGATGACCCTCGGACAGGAATTTGAAGCTTATGCAGTCACACTGGAAGAAGAGATTGAAAGACTGAACCAGAATGCGAAATTATTCCTTGAAGTAAATATGGGTGCAACTGCAATAGGTACAGGCATAAACTCCGACCCGGATTATTCGGAAAAGGTAATAAAACACCTCAGGAGAATAACAGGCCTTGATTTATGTCTTGCATCAAATCTTGTGGAAGCCACACAGGATACCGGTTGTTTTGTGATGTACTCATCAGCAGTAAAACGGCTGGCTTTGAAACTTTCAAAGATCTGCAACGATCTCCGGCTTTTATCATCGGGACCCAGAACGGGTATCTTTGAAATTAACCTGCCACCCATGCAACCGGGATCATCAATAATGCCTGGAAAGGTCAACCCGGTGATACCCGAAGTTGTAAACCAGATCGCATTTAAGGTTATCGGAAATGACCTGACCGTAACGATAGCTTCTGAAGCAGGACAGCTTGAGCTGAATGTTTTTGAACCTGTAATCATCCAAAGTATATTTGAATCGGTTGAAATGCTTATAAATGGAATGAATACACTGAGATACAGATGTATAGATGGGATTACAGCAAATAAAGAACATTGCAGGGCAATGGTACTGAATAGTATCGGTCTGATTACAGCCCTGGTTCCCTGGATAGGTTATGATCTGGCAGGAAAACTGGCTAAAGAAGCATTGGAAAATAATGAAAGCATTTATACCCTGGTTCTTGAAAAAGGTATTTTAACAAAGGAAAAGCTTGATCAGATCTTATTGCCTGAGAATATGATCAAACCAATAAAATCTCAGGCATCACACAAGTAATATCAAAATATTTTGAACCCGGATTATACTATTTTGAATTCAATTTCCCTATTACAGTATCCAATGCTGCTTTAATTTTAACAATTGCATCATTAAGGGCTTTCTCTTTTGTGCTGCTTTTCCCTGCAACTATTATGGGCTGTAAACCCTCTATCCTTGCTTCAATCTTGCATTGAATATCGTCTGTACTTGCTTTTTGGGCATTCTGGTCTGAAAGGTGTACTTCAATGCGGGTAATTTTGCTGGCAAACCGTTTTAATGTACGGTTAAGTTTGTCAGATACAACCCTTTCAAGGTTCTCTGTACCCTTTATGTTTTTGTCGGTATTGAACTGAATTTTCATTTTTTTAAATGTTTAGCCGTATTTATTCTTTAATAATTTTGTACCCCTCAAATGTAGTGCATAATTTTGACCAGATAGGGCAATAATCACCTGATTTTTCTTGCTACGCTGACAGGTAACGATTGATAAGGGCCCCTCTTAGTACCGTAATGAAGGTATTTTTATAGTCATATATAAGACTAAAATCCCTTCTTTGGTAAATTAATGATATCCTCCCTGGTACCTGTATTACGGGTAGTTTTTTTACCTGAACTGAACTGGTAACCAATTTTTAACCAGAACGGGAAAAACGGCAGCTTCAAATCCCCCTGAGAATGCATAATGAGCGATCCTATTTCGGTTTTATAACCCTGATAGGTAAAGGACCTTATAAGAGGCAGTGCTGTAACAATCCCTGCTTTGAATTTTTTCCTGAAAGTCTTTTCTGCCGATACCATCCATAGAGGATCACTGAAATAATCTGACTGCATGCTGATGACCGGAGTGCTGTAATTAAACCGTAGTGAAAAGGCAATATCATGTCTGAAGGCAGCTATTGCCGTAAAACTGGTTTCAAGAATCATTCTGTGCCTCGGGGATATATTATTCATCCTTGCCAGCTCATTTACGGAGGTACACATATTATAAATCCTGAACCATGGATTTATAGTGATGATATTATTCAGCTTTAATGATCCTGAAAACTGAACCCCATATTTGCTGATAGTGCCCATATTACCAATGAGGGACTCAACATTACCATCCTCATGAATAAGGGCATACCTGTTTATCGACCGGTTTTCAGATTCATAGAATAATCCAGATGTAATAAAATTATTTCCGTAAGAACCCGACCATACAAGCTTCAGCTTATGTGTGATCTCACTTTTAAGATCAGGATTACCGGTACTGGCTGTGTAAGGATCGGTGAAGCTTGTATATGGATTTAGCTTATAAATATCCGGCCGGTAAGTGGTTGCATTATATGACAATTCAAGGGATTGTTTTTCTGTGAACTTACGAATCACGGATAATTGTGGAAGAATAGTAATACACGAAAATACTGTGCTGTCTCTCAATCCTGTCGCTGATTTTTCCGCTCTTAATCCACCGGTAAATGTATACTTATGCCCATCTCTTTTAAATGTTTCAGTATTATATTTTACCCTGAGATTATCGGGACCGGCATACAGATATCTGTAATTTATTGCCGTGAAAAAGGCAAAGGGAAATAGCCCCAGAAGAAATGACCTGCTGACAGAATCAAGATATGTCTCTATATTTAAGCGACCACCCGGGGATTCAATCAAAAAACCCATATGGTAAACCATTGTACCGATCCCTGTCAGAATAAGAATGACAGAAACAATTTCCCTCAGGATTGTCCATTCCTTAATATCAGAGAACCATCTTAAAAAACCTAAGATTCTTACAAAAAGGATCAGCGACAGTCCGGTCCCGATGCTATAGACAGCCATGGTAAGCTCAAAACTCAGGTTTGGTGATGCCCTGGTTTGAAGAGGTTTATATAATAGTATAAAAATGAAACAGAATAACGCATTTATTATAGCCCCCGTAACCGGATTTTCAATCAGATAATTACGAGGATATTTCTTATTCAGCCATGCAAGGCACCAATTCTTCATATGCCAAATTTATAAATAATATTTCCCTGAAAATACAAAGATTATATCTCCTGTAGATAGAATACTCTTTACATTTACTGAATAATGCAGGGGTTAAATATTCTCCGGATAAATTGAGGTCCCATATTAATTCTGCTGATCCTTTTTGGCAGGGTAAGGTCAGGAGCATACTTTTGTAAACTAATTAAAAGTGAATTATGGTAATTCGAAAGATCATTGACAATATCAGGACCTATGTTGTGATAGCATTCGGTCTGCTTGTATTATCTGTGGCATGGACAGCTTTTCTCCTTCCTCACCAGATATCGGGAAGCGGTGTCACCGGAATTGGCGCCATCGTCTTCTATGCTACCGGAATACCGATGGGATATACATATTTCGCAATTAACGTCTTGCTGATGATTGTAGCACTGAAGAGCCTTGGAACAAGGTTCGGAATAAAAACAATTTACGGGGTGGTGCTTTCTGCAACAATGCTTACAATATTACAGCCGCTCATACCCACTGCGGTAGTCCAGGAAAAATTCATGTCAGCTATCATCGGTGGTATACTTTGCGGTACAGGTCTTGGTATAGTTTTCACTCAGGGCGGCAGTACCGGGGGAACAGATATAATCGCCCTTGTGATAAACAAATACCGTAATATAAGTCCGGGCAGGATAATACTTTATTGCGATGTTATAATTATTAGTTCTTCATACCTTATATTAACCCACCTCGAATCTGCACAGCGTGTGGAGACAATGGTTTACGGTTTCGTAACAATGGCTATACAGGCCTATACCCTTGATGCAATACTTACGGGCAACAGACAGTCCGTACAGATGTTTATTTTTTCACGAAATTTTGAAAAGATAGCTGATGAGATTACTACAAGAATGCACAGGGGAGTAACAGTTATCGACAGTACCGGCTGGTACACAAAAGAAAACCAGAAGGTTATAATAACAATGGTAAGAAAGCATGAAGCAAGCGACGTTTACAGGATCATCAAAAGCATTGATAACGAGGCCTTTATTACCGTAGCCAACGTGATGGGAGTATATGGAAAAGGCTTTGAGGAGCTGAAAAAGTAACATAAAGACATTGCATATATGATACTGAACAGTATCGGTCTGATAACAGCCTTGGTTAACTGGATCGGATATGATCCGGCAGGAAAACCTGCAAAAGAAGTATTGGGGAAAAATGAAAGTATTTATTCCCTTGTTCTTGAGAAAGGTATTTTTAAAAAAACAATAAATTAGAATCAATCTAAAATACTGCAAATATTTGCTTTTCAGATAAATGACTTATAAATTGCCCGTCTTTTAATACAAACAGGAATGAAACCCGTTGCACAAAGAGAACTCTAATAAGACTATGATTACTGAAATTTTTAATAAAAATATTGAGGATGTCTACAGGACATCAATTGTCCAGCAGACAGCATTCTGGTCGGAGGTTAAAAGAAAGCTCGGTATGAATACAACTGCAATTGATTTCAAAGTGAAGAAAAATGAACTACTCAGGGATCCCGGATACAACAGAAGTATTAATGGTGATGTACTGATAATAATCAGAAGACTGGATAATAACAATTCAATTGCTTATGTCCCGTATGGACCTGAAATTGAACCTGAAGAACAAAAGCAGGGAATTTTTCTGGAAGAGCTCTCGGAAATTTTAAGATCATATCTTCCAAACGATTGTATTATGGTAAGGTACGATCTGGCATGGGAATCATACTGGGCAAATGAACCCGATTATTTCGGTACCGGGGGCATATGGCTGGGCCCTCCCGGGAATTCAGTCCAGGAGATCAGGTTTAACTTCAATACAATTAACTGGAATTTCAGGAAAGCTTTTTCTAACAGCCTGCCAACTAACACAATTTATATTGATCTTACAAAGGATAAGGATGATATTCTGAGATCAATGAAACAGAAAACAAGATATAATATCAACCTTTCAGATAGAAAAGGGGTAACAGTTCGTATTGCAGGAATTAATGAGCTTGATACATGGTACAGGTTATACCGTGAGACTTCGATAAGAAATCAATTTCATCTTCATGACATTGAATATTTCAGGACTATCCTGAGTGTCGACGCAACAAAAACCCAGTCCCCTGCAGATGTATATCTTCTTATTGCCGAAAAGGATAAGAATCCTCTGGCATCGATGTTCCTGGTGATATCCGGAAAACGCGGCACCTACCTGTATGGAGCCTCATCATCAGAAAACAGGAACCTGATGTCGAACTATGCGCTGCAATGGAAAGCCATGAATATTGCAAAAGAAGTGGGATGCAGTGAATATGATATGTTCGGTGTTGCTCCTGCGTCTGATCCCGGCCATCCGTTGTACGGACTTTACAGATTTAAAACCGGATTCGGAGGTGAAATGTTCCATACTCTTGGCTGCTGGGATTATCCTTTTGACCAGGAAAAATATAATGCCTACAGATCAATCGAATTAACTCAAAAAGGCTATCACGAAAACTGATAAGCTTAGCCATTCTTCAAAAATTAAATAATTAGTAACCGGTCAGTAATCTTTTTGTCCGACAATAAATTATTGAAGCGTAAATTAAGGATTTGTATTGTTAAATCAATAACAAAAGACTAATTTTGCGCCTTCAAATGAAAAAACGGTACCCGAAATATTGCGCTGATACTCCGCCCTCAGATATTCACAAAAATATAGTTTGTGAGCATAATTGATGAAATAAAAAGAAGACGGACATTCGCTATCATTTCTCATCCGGATGCCGGTAAAACAACCCTTACTGAAAAGCTACTTCTCTTTGGTGGCGCCATACATGTTGCAGGAGCCGTAAGAAATAATAAGATCAGAAAAACTGCTACATCCGACTTCCTTGAAATAGAAAAACAAAGGGGTATTTCGGTTACCACCTCCGTAATGAGTTTTGATTATAAAGGAACAAAGATCAACATACTTGATACTCCGGGGCACAAGGACTTTGCCGAGGATACATTCCGTACCCTGACGGCTGTCGACAGTGTAATACTCGTTGTTGACAGCGCTAAAGGGGTGGAAGAACAAACCCGCAGATTAATGGAGGTATGCCGTATGAGAGCAACCCCTGTAATGATCTTTATAAATAAGATGGACAGGGAAGGTAAAGAACCTTTCGAACTTCTGGAAGAACTGGAAAAGGAATTAAACATTGCAGTAACTCCCTTTACCTGGCCTGCCGGCAGGGGCAGTAATTTCAAGGGAGTTTACAACATTTTTAAGAACAACATTCAACTTTATACTTCTGAAAAGAGCAATTTATCTGAACGGCTCATGGAAACCGGCGATATTTCAGATCCTGTGCTTAAGGAATATGTCGGACAGGAAATATTAAGCCGCCTGTGGGAAGAAACAGATCTTGCATCAGGATTGTATGAGAAATTTCAGCTTAACCTCTATCTTGAAGGATACCTTGCCCCTGTTTTCTTCGGGAGTGCCCTTAATAATACCGGTGTACTGGAGTTGCTTGAAACTTTTATTGAAATAGCTCCGTCACCAACCCGTTCAGAATCACATGAACGTATAGTGAAACCTGACGAAACTGATTTTTCCGCATACATATTTAAGATCCATGCGAATCTCGATCCCAACCATCGGAACCGGATAGCATTTATGAGAATATGTTCCGGTATGTTCGAAAGGAATAAGCTATATTACCATACCCGCCTGAACAGGAAAATGCGTTTTTCTTCCTCTGCAGCATTTATCGCTAATTCAAAAAGCACTGTTGACGAAGCATTCCCCGGTGATGTGATAGGTGTGTATGATACAGGATCTCTTAAAATCGGGGACACCCTTACCGAAGGCGAAATGCTTCATTTTAAGGGAGTCCCCAACTTCGCACCGGAGCTTTTAAGAGAGGTAATAAATCTCAACTCATCAAAAAGCAAGCAGCTTGAAAAAGGCGTCAGGCAACTTACTGATGAAGGACTTGCCCAATTGTTCCTTCAACAACCCGGTAACAGAAAAATAATAGGAACAGTAGGAGAACTGCAGTTTGATGTTATAAAATTCAGACTCGAACATGAATACGGAGCTTCATGCAACCTAAGTCCGCTTCCTTTTGTAAAGGCCCTCTGGTTTACTTTTGATGATCCGGGAGAATTAAATGAGTTCCTTAACCGTAAAGCCGCATTAATAGCTTATGATAAAGAAAACTCTCCTGTCTTTTTTGCAGAAAGTGACTGGATGATTAAAATAATTCAGGACATGTATCCTTCGGTCAGCTTTCATAAAACCTCTGAAAGCTTCAGGATCAACAGCTTTTAAAGCCTATATTCCTTCAATTGTTGACCCAACCACATTACCGTTAAGTCTGAAACGTGTTGCATCCTCAGGCTCGTCTTTACTGACAAACTTGAGTCCGTTGCCGGTCAGAGTATGTCCGGTGTTTTCTAAATAGTAACCGGGATAGGCATAGCTTTCAATAACAATATCTTTCCCTCCGTTGGACCACTCTGTTAATTCGTGGATAATAAATCTTCCCCAATCCTCATCAGGAATATCGTTTGTCTGCTCTGTCCCCAGATACAATTCCTGATTGCCGCCTATCCCATAGGTGGTTCCAATGCTCCACCAGATATCAGTGTTTGAATGAGACTGAAAACTGTATTTGGTGGAAGATCCGGGTGTTCCCGAATTCAGAACAATTTTCCACGCGCAGTCCTTTTCACTTGCAAGATCCCTCAGGTCGTAAGATTTATCCACGGTGCCACGGAAAATTACTACTCCGGTACTGTAATAGGGATACTGAAAATTTGTCTCATCATGATCGATTGTCAGAACATAAGTTCCGGGCAGACTGGCGAATTTTAAACCGTCATCGTCTTTCTTGCAACTGCTGATAAATAATGCTGTCAAAGCTATCAGCGTAAACAGAATATACCTGTTTCGGGTATTTCTTCTGTTATTGATTTTTGCTTCCATGGTCAGATCGTTTTTTTGTCCAATAATAAATACTTTCCTTAGTGAGCGTTAATTATTTACTGCTCCTGTAAATAAACAAGGTTCACATTGATTTGTTCATAAAAAAAGGGCGTTTCATGAAACGCCCTTTCTTTTTTTACGCACCCAGATCCCATCGCCTGAAGTAAAGAGCCTGCCTTACTACCGGCAAAGTCTTAATTTCTATTTCATCCATCTGTGACTGGCTAAGTGGTGTGAACCCGGAAGCTATCTGAACATTCTCTTCAATCTGTGCAATAGAGTCAACTCCAATGATTGTCGTGCTTACAGGGAGGCTCATATTATAGGTAAGTGCTTCTTTTATCGAAATAGTTCCCGGTTTCGTTGTCCGCAAGCGTGCATCAGTTTGCTGTTCCGGTGGCGGCGGTGTCCAGGACGAAAGAATACGGCTGCGGGTTGTAACCTTCATCCCGATAATTGCAATTCCCCTTTTCTGAACTTCGGGTAGCAGATAATTCTTAAAGCTCAGATAGTGAACATCTGCTGCATTTACAGCCAATAGTATTGAATCGAAAGGATAACGCTTTATTGCTTCGAGCAACACCAAAGGTTCAAAATGCCCGGTTATCCCCAGATACCTGACAATCCCTTCGGATTTTGCTTTCTCAAGAGCTTTTATTGCGCCATCAGAACCAAAGATCTGGTCTACCTGATCCTGTCTCTGTACATTATGAAGCTGCCATAAGTCGAGGTGGTCAGTCTGAAGATTCTTCAGGCTTTCTTCAAGAAGACGCATCGATCCGTCATAAGTACGATCGTGAGTCTTTGTCGACAGCCAGACTTCTCCTCTGCGGGTTTTCATCACCCGGCCGATATTGAGCTGGCTCACACCTCCACCATAAGATGCGGCTGTGTCGATATAATTAATACCCAGATCAATGGCCCGGTTTATCATCTTTTCCGATTCCTCTTCCCTGCCTTTTATTTCAAGTGTGGCCTGACCGCCAAGACTTAGAACCCCAACCTTATACCCTGTTTTGCCAAACGACCTCGTGGGCATGGCATTATATGTAACAGGATTGAATGGATCTTCATTATTCTTCTTTAACGGAACAAGTTTTTCGTCCGCTCCGGCGGAAAATGATTTTCCTGCAGCTACCATGGCTGTAGCAGCTACTCCGGTCCCCAGAAAAGTTCTGCGGTTAATGTTTTTCATGTTTTTCTATTTTTCGGTTTTAACTGAGTTCACTGATATCAAATTTACAACATTCTTAATAATTAATTATTTAGAAGTATATAATAAACAAAAAATTCAATATTAAGTTTAAAATACACAAATAAACATATAAATCAGCGTTTCAGACCATCAGGATAGATCTGATTCCGGTATAACCGATTTTTTCGGTTTTATGATATCTGGTAACTGATCATCAAGAACAGGTTTTTCAAGAAGATGGTCTGGCAGAAAGAACTTGTTCGCTATAAGTGTCGGTATAACTGCACTTGCGATGACAACACCAACGATAATCGAATACTGCTCAGTATTGATTATATTATTTGTCAAACCATATAATGCTGAAATTGTTCCGAAAGTAAGTCCGGTAGACATCAGCAGGGTATAGTACCATTTTTCCTTCTGATGCTTTTTAAATCTGCTTATAACCGGGTATAATCCGAAGATTTTGGAAATGACCTTCGCCCCAAAAAGAATAATGAAAACCAGAAAAGCGCCAATTATGGCAGGTAATGATACCAATGCACCTGCCCTGAGGAAATATATGGGTGTCAGAAATCCTATTGTCATTGTCCGAAGTCTTCTGACAAAAAAGTTATCTTTCTCGATGGTCCTCGACAGTATCATTCCAATGATATAAGCTGGCAGAACAGGCTCGCTTCCTGACCACATGGCAAGCACACCCATCGACAACAGAACAAATAATATCCATTTTGTACGAATTGCAGCCGTTTTATAGGCAAAATGTTTTATAAGGAAACGGGTAAGGGAAGGAAGAATGAAAATCAAAAGAATTGTTACTGCAATAAATATAATTGTTCTGTATGTAAAGGGTGCAAATATCAATCCCAGACCAATTACAGTGCCCAGGTCATTCACAAAACAAGCGCCCAGTATACTTTTACCAAAGGATGTTTTATTAAAACCGTATTCAATCATTACTGCATAAACTACAGCCATTGATGTCGTTGAAAGAGCTATTCCGGTTAACAAGCTTGGTCTTAATCCCCAGTCCAGTATAAAATATGCAATTAATGATGCTCCCACAAAGGGTGCAAAGAAGCCAACCAAACCAACTATTGTAATTTCCCTGAATTTTGATTTTAGTGAATCGGGATTCAATTCTGTTCCTGACAGGAATGTAAGCATAATAGCAGCCAGTCCTGCAATAAATTTCATCCAGTCGGCATCAAGCGCCAGTTTGCCGGTAAAGCCAATTTTAAAAGCGATAAAACCGATAATTGCACCAATGATTATTTCCATCAGTGCATTTGAGATTTTAAGACGGTTCGCTATGATTGTTGAAATAAGAGCGGAAAAAAACCAGAAAGCTGCTACCAGGTAAATGTTTATCATAAAAAACTCCTATTAAGTTACCAACAGTAGGAGTTATCAGCCTTAGCGGTTAATGGCGAACTCCATCGCCAGCGGTCAAAATTAGTGAATATTTTAACTCCACAATAAAACTTGTACAAATAGATCTGGTACATTCTGTCGGGAAAATAATCAAAGTCTGTAGGCTCTGATTTTATACATCCTTGATTTTTATGAAAGTTTTCGTAAATTTACGAATGGATTAGTTATTCATCAAAATCGCCTTATCATAATATAGATTACCATGGCTATCAGGAATAAAAGCTCTTATTCCGATGAGGACATAAAGATTGCACGTTTTGCCAAGGCCCTTGGGCATCCTGTCCGCATAGCAATCCTGCGACATCTTGCTTCACTTGAAACATGCCGGTTCACAGATATATCGAACGAATTTCCACTTGCAAACTCAACTGTTTCCCAGCATCTTGCCGAACTTAAGAAGGCGGGATTGATACAGGGCAGCATAGAACCCCCAAGATTTCAGTATTGTATAAACTTCGAAAACTGGAAATTGCTCAGAAAACACTTTAAGGAATTCGCAGAAATAAAAATTGTTAAATATGAGAAAAAGTAATGTTATGAATAAGTCAATTGGTTTCATCGGTGGCGGAAGGGTGACAAAGATCCTTCTCCAGGGTTTTAAAAACAAAAATGTGCTAAACGGAAAGATTGTAGTAACCGACACCAATCCCGAAGTATTGGCAAATCTAAAAAAACATTACCCGGAAATTGAATCTTCAGATGCAACAGTTGTTGCAAGCCAGGATATTGTTTTTATCGCACTTCATCCTCCGGTGGTAATGGATACGCTGGAACTTATTAAAAATGATGTTAAAGCAGAAGCTATTGTAATCTCCCTGGCGCCAAAGATCAATCTGCCAAAGTTATCAATGAAATTAGGTCATGTTAAGAACCTGGCCCGATTGATCCCAAACGCTACTTCTTACATTAATGAGGGATATAATCCGGTGACATTTGCCGCAGGATTTGATAATTCAAAGAAGCAAGAGGTTATGGAAATATTAAGTACCCTCGGAACCACCTTTGAAGTTTCCGAAGAAAAGCTTGAAAGCTATGCCATTATGTCGGCAATGCTACCCACATATTTCTGGTTCCAGTGGAGAGAACTCGCTGAGATAGGAGAGAAAATCGGACTTACTGATGAAGAAAACAAAAGATCAATCTATGAGACAATTATTGCATCACTCGACCTGATGTACAAATCCGGTTTATCTGCCTCAGAAGTAATAGATCTGATACCTGTAAAACCTATCGGGGAACATGAACCTCAGATAACAGAGATCTATAAAACGAAACTCATTGGTTTGTTTGAAAAGATTAAACCCTGAATTTTTATAAATAAGTTGGAAGTTTGAGGAGCAACGCGACGAAATCCCGGCGATTAGTCAGGATGGCAGTTGACAATTAAATTTTCAATTGCCTCAACCGGGTAACATTTCTACTTGACTCCTTTCTGCTGAAGCACTTTTACAAGTTCTTCTTCCGGGAAGAAGCCAACATGTCTGAAAAACTCTTTTCCATCTTTGTCAAGAAAAACCTGAGTGGGAATCGCTTCAATACCATATTGTTTTGCATAAGGAGCACCTGCTTCGGTCCAAACATCATGGAAAACAACCTTGACATCTTTCCCATATTTCTGTTCAACTGATTTCATTACAGGTTGCATTTGCTGGCATGGGATACAGCGGACAGAACCAAGCTCAATAAAAGTAACCTTATACTTTTTCATCCTGGATTCACTATTTGATTTATCCCCGGCGTTTGATTTCTGACCTGAACAGTAAGTGCTTAATAATCCTGCCGTCAGGATTATTAAAAGCAGTAATGATTTCTTCAGTATTTCCATTTTGTGATGATTTGTGCTGACTGATTAAAAAATTGATCCGTATAGCAGTCCTGAAAGTGTAGCCATAACAACCACAAGACTTACATAAACCGCAGTTTTCTGAGTTCCGATAATACCCCTTATAACAAGCATATTCGGTAATGAAAGCGATGGTCCTGCAAGAAGAAGTGCAAGGGCGGGACCTTTACCCATACCCGAAGCAATCAACCCCTGAAGAATCGGCACCTCAGTCAGGGTAGCGAAATACATGAATGCTCCCACAATTGATGCAAAGAAATTTGAAAAAACTGAATTACCACCAACCAGAGCTGAGATCCATTCATTAGGGATTACCCCCGCAATGGCTTTTCCGTCATGGGTTGATCCGAGCAAGAAACCTGCAGTAACCACCCCGATGGCAAGTAATGGAAGTATCTGTTTTGCGAATTCCCATGTTGCAATTGTCCATGCTTTATTATCTTCATCCACCTTGTCTAGGATTGTGATAACACTCAATGCAATAATCCCGACAAGCATTGGTACAAGAGGCCTTAACTTATCACTATCGATAAAATTATTTGAGAGAATAACTGATGCAACCGTAACCAGGAAAGCACCAAGCACCCATTGCCATTTGATCTTAAGGATTTTAATAAGCGAATATCCCAGGACAAGACT
>CAZWUB010000083.1:0-15062 GCA_964637415.1 uncultured Rikenellaceae bacterium | reverse complement strand
AACTAAAGGAAAGAGTATTTAAAGCTAATCTGAGCCTTGTAAAACAAGGTCTTGTAATACATACATGGGGTAACGCAAGCGCACGGGATATTAAATCCGGACTGATAGTGATCAAACCTTCAGGCGTTAGCTATAAAAAGATGGAGCCCGGTGATATGGTTGTGATCGATCAGGATGGAAAAATTGTCGAAGGGAAGTATAAACCTTCGACAGATGCTCCAACACATCTTCTGCTTTATAAGGAATGGAAAACAATTAACGGAGTTGTGCATACACATTCAACATATGCTACAGCCTGGGCTCAGGCAGGGAAAGATATTCCTCCTCTTGGGACAACCCATGCAGATCATTTTTACGGAGAAGTCCCATGCACCAGAAAACTCAGCGAACAGGAGATTGAAAATGATTATGAGATAAATACCGGAAGGGTTATAATTGAGCGACTGGCCAAAACCGATCCTCTGGCTGTACCATCCGTACTTGTAAACTGCCACGGGCCTTTCAGCTGGGGAATGGATGTTGAGGAGGCGGTACATAATGCCGTTGCCCTCGAAGAGATCGCTCGTATTGCATTTTATACAGTTACTCTGGGAACCTCAAAGCCTGCTGATGATTATCTTCTGAAAAAGCATCATGAAAGAAAACACGGCAAAAATGCTTACTACGGGCAGGAAAAAAAGAAATGACAGTTAAATAAATCAATTTGATATGGCCGGGAAATATGTAATAGGAATAGACTACGGGACAGATTCGGTACGATCAGTAGTTGTCGACGCAAGTAACGGGAATATCGTCGGAACATCAGTTTTTGAATATCCGAGGTGGAAGAAAGGTCTGTATTGTGAGCCTGCCGCCAACCAGTTCCGGCAGCACCCGCTTGATTATATTGAAGGACTTGAAAGATCCGTCAGGGGAGCGATTAAGGGCTTAAGCAGGGAAATAATCAGGAATATATCGGGGATAACAGTTGATACCACGGGATCGACACCTGTTGCAGTAGATAAAAAGGGAACTCCCCTTTCACTTAAACCCGGATTTGAGGATGATCCCGATGCGATGTTCATCCTCTGGAAAGACCATACTGCGGTGAAGGAGGCTGCAGAAATAAATGAACTGGCAGGATCGTGGGGAGGGATTGATTACACAAAGTTTGAAGGGGGTATTTATTCTTCAGAATGGTTCTGGTCTAAGTTGCTCCATGTGTTACGTAAGAATGCCAGGGTGAGGAAAGCGGCATATTCATGGGTTGAGCATTGCGACTGGATACCAGCCCTGCTTACAGGTGATACAAATCCGCTCACTATTAAAAGAAGCCGTTGTGCCGCCGGACATAAAGCAATGTGGCATAAAGATTTCGGTGGTCTGCCTTCCGAAGAGTTCCTCGTGAAGCTCGATCCCCGGCTGACCGGACTGAGAGCGCGACTGTATGAAGAAACCTACCCCTGTGATGTTGAGGTTGGAACAATTACCGGGGAATGGGCAAAAAAACTTGGCCTGCCTGAGAATGTCAAAGTCGGGGTTGGCACCTTTGATGCTCACGTTGGAGCTGTCGGAGGCGAGATAAGACCCTTCCAGCTTATTAAGGTCATGGGAACCTCGACCTGCGATATGCTCGTATCCCCACTTGAAAAAGGAGGAGAAAAACTTGTCAGGGGAATATGCGGACAGGTTCACGGATCCATAATTCCGGGTATGCTTGGACTTGAAGCGGGGCAATCGGCTTTCGGGGATATTTATGCGTGGTTCGGAAAACTTCTGCAATGGCCCGTTGATGAGATCATTTCAAAAATGTCGTGGCTTGATAAAAAGACAAGAGACAGGATCAGGAATGAAGTTTCGGAGAAAATAATAGGAGAACTGAGTAAGGAGGCAGAATCCTTGCCGGTCGGGGAGAGTGCCATTCTTGCCCTCGACTGGATGAACGGGCGGCGTACACCTGATGCCAACCAGGCTCTTAAAGGAGCAATAACCGGATTATCACTCGGATCGGATGCCCCGCGGATATTTAAGGCTCTTGTTGAAGCTACTGCTTTCGGCTCAAAAATGATAAATGAAAGATTCATTGAAGAAGGTGCAACGATCAAGGGAGTGATAGCTGTAGGCGGCGTTGCAAAAAAGAATCCCTTCGTTATGCAGACTGTTGCTGATGTTCTCAATGTACCTATAAAAGTAGCAAAATCAGACCAGACCTGTGCCCTCGGATCTGCAATGGCAGCTTCGGTTGTGGCAGGGATCCATAAAGATTTACCTGCAGCACAGAAAGCAATGGGAGGCGGTTTCGAAAAAACATATAAACCTGACCCGGCACGTGCTAAAAAGTATGACGAACTGTTTAAAAAATACAAAAAACTCGGAACCTTTATCGAAAATGACCTAACTTAAACCCTTTGTGTCCTTTGTGATATCCTTTGTGCTCTTTGTGGTTAAGGAAAAATATTATTTAACCACAAAGGACACGAAGGTTTTCACAAAGGGCACGAAGGAAGATAATTGAAACTAATCTTCAAAAGAATAAGCCATGCGAAAACTGTTTATTTTATTAGTATCTGTATTTCTTGGAATGCAGAGTATCAGCGCCCAGAAAGAAAACCCTGTGCCTGTCAATCAGCTTATTGTGGTTGCCAATCATCCGGGACCTGTAATAAGCAAGGACATCTATGGTCATTTTTCGGAGCATCTCGGAACATGTATATACGGAGGGCTATGGGTAGGCCGGGATTCTAAGATCCCGAATACTGACGGAATCAGGAATGATGTCCTCTTTGCACTGCGGGAAATTAAGGTTCCGAACCTCAGATGGCCGGGCGGCTGCTTTGCAGATACATATCACTGGAAAGATGGTATAGGTCCGCAGAGTCAGAGAGCTTCAATAGTGAATACTCACTGGGGAGGAGTTACCGAAGATAATTCATTCGGCACTCATGAGTTTATGAGGCTCACCGAACTTCTGAACTGTGATGCATATATCAATGGCAATGTTGGCTCGGGAACTGTAAGGGAAATGGCCGAATGGGTCGAATATCTTACTTCTGACTCAGAAAGTCCCATGACAAGGCTCCGTAAACAAAACGGAAGGGATGAGCCATGGAAGGTCAGATATTTTGCAATCGGGAATGAGAACTGGGGGTGCGGTGGTAATATGACAGCTGATTTTTATTCAGATGTTATGCGTCAGTATTCAACATACCTTAATAACTATGCCGGGAACAGGCTTTACCGTGTTGCATGCGGAGCTTCGGATTACAATTATCCATGGACCGAAACACTAATGAAGGAGCCAGGTATACGGGGACGCTTCCAGGGGTTATCGATACACTATTATTCACTTGTCGACGGATGGAACAACAAGGGATCGGCGACTGAATTTGGTGAAAACGAATGGTTTAAGACAATGACATCAAACCTCCAGATGGATGTGATAATTAAAGGTCACAAAGCAATAATGGACCGTTATGATCCTCAGAAAACAAAGGGTATGGTTGTTGATGAATGGGGCAACTGGTTCAATGTGGAGCCGGGAACAAATCCGGGATTTCTGTATCAGCAGAGCACTATCAGAGATGCAGTAACGGCAGCTATTCATCTGAATATTTTCAACAAACATGCCGACAGGGTGAAGGTGGCAAACCTGGCACAGATGGTCAATGTTCTTCAGTCTGTTATCCTGACAAAGGATGATAAGATGGTACTCACACCTACATATCATGTTTTCAGGATGTTCAGGGTGCATCAGGAGGCAAAGCTTCTGAACACCGACCTTGTCTGTGAGGATTATGAATTCCAGGGCAGGAAAATACCTGCAATTTCGGCTTCAGCTTCGGTTGATAATGAAGGTAAAGTGCATATTTCTCTCGCAAATCTTAATCCAAACAAAGAGATTACAGTAACCTGTCCGGTTGTTGGTGAAACCTTTAAAACGATTACCGGGGAAGTTCTGACATCAGGACAGATGAATGCCTTCAATTCCTTCGACAAACCGGAAGTAGTTAAACCTGCTGCATTCAAAGGATATAAGATGAAGGATGGAGTACTTACAATTACAATGCCCGGAAAATCGGTTGTTGTACTGGAACTGGTGAAATAATCTCCACTTCAAACAGATCGCGCCGACGGTGCTAAGATGACTTTTAGCCAATCATTTTTCCCGGGTCCTGGATAGATGGACAGTTGATGAATTTCGGTGCATTCCTACGTATTAAAATACGTTTTTTAATACGTATTAAAAGACGTAGATATTTTTCCTGAGCATTTTATGTTCGAGCTAACTGAAGATGAATTTAAAAACTTGAGGTCACAAATTGTTACCTCAAGTTGGGGAGGTCAACGATATCTACCTTATGTCTTTACGGAACTGGGCGTTTTGCAGCTTGCGAATGTTCTTAAAAGCAATACCTCAAGCAATTAGGAGATGTTAAAAATCAGGAACTGGAACAGAAGAACCGTAAACGTATAGGCTTCAGGACTATCGGAAGCCATGAAGATTAATCCCATTCAGCTCTTCCCCTTCCTATAGCCCGCATTGGCGCAGATTATTCTGATTAAAAAAAGTATCTTAGTGTACTGAAAAAACATGTTCTAATAATTCTGCAAATGAAACTATCAATCCATGCATCAGCATTTTTTATTCTGATTTTTCTTTCAGGTTCGATGTACCAGGTTGTCAATTCCCAACAGGTGGGTAAGAACCTGTCAGTTGTTGCATCTTCATCAACTTCGGTTAGATATGGCGTTGCGCCTGCATCTCTTAACGATGGGCTAATTCCAAGGGGCGGAGCATTGAGGGGCGGTGGTGGCAGATCACAGCAACGCTCTGCCACTCAATGGATCCAGTATGAATGGGTACAGCCTGTGGTAACAAACGGGATTGCGGTTTTTTGGTGGAACTATGAAAACAGTCTGAAGCTACCTCATGCTTACAGGATAAAATACTGGGACGGAAACGACTTTGTGCCTGTTAAGAACCCTTCAGGCCTTGAATTCAGGAATGGTGAATACAACCGCACCACATTCGACGATATTCAAACAACAATTCTCAGACTGGAAGCTGATTCTGCAGACAGGTTTCCAATGGCAATACAGGAATGGATGGTTTTTCAGGCCCCGGGCTCATCTGACCATCCGCCAGTTGTCTCAGCTGGCACCGACAGATCGGTTATGCCATCCGGGAAAACATACCTTTCGGGAAAGGTAAGATCTGTAACACCTGTAAACAGTGTAAGGTGGAGTAAAAAATCGGGACCGGGAAATGTTGTTTTTGCTGATGCGGCCAAACTTGAAACAAGTGCAACGTTCAGCAATATAGGCGAATATATTCTTCAACTTAAAGTGCAGGAGGGCAATCTGTCAACTGATTCAGAATTAACTGTGAAAGTACAGCAGCCTCCACAGCCAGAGCGTCTTGATGTGGTCTATACAAAAAGTTACAGCATCGACAGCCCCCTCTGGAACGCCAGGGCAAAAGCTATAATCGTCAACTGGATTCCATGGTGCATCGATCAGATAAACCGTGATGACCTGACACTTGGTCCCGGCGGACTGGATAATTTCATTGAAGCGGGAAAAGCCCTGAGGGGAAAACCTCACGGACGCCATAAGGGCTATGTATTTTCGAATGCATGGGTTCATCAGACAATAGAATCGATGAGCATTGCACTGATGATCGATTCGAAAGGTGATAAGGAGATAATTGCCGCTCAGGAAAAGATGAAGGCCACTCTTGAACAATGGATCCCTGTAGTCCTTGCAGCCCAGGAACCTGACGGATACCTTCAGACGGCATTCACACTCCGCGATACTGCCAGATGGAAGGCAAAATGGGATCCGCCGACAAGAGGAAATCATGAAGGTTATGTAGCAGGTTATTTCATTGAGTCGGCTATCAACCATTATACTCTTACAGAAGGGAAAGACAGAAGATTATATGATGCTGCAAAAAAGCTCGCTGATTGCTGGGTGACTAATATCGGTCCGGGTAAGAAAGAGTGGTACGACGGACACCAGGAAATGGAACAGGCACTCGTCAGATTTGGCCGTTTTGTAAATGATATGGAAGGAAATGGTAATGGCGACAGTTATATTAACCTGGCTAAATACCTTCTTGACTGCCGGCGTGACGGTAGTGAATATGATCAGAGCCACGTGCCCGTCCAGCAACAATATGAAGCTGTGGGCCATGCGGTAAGAGCAGTTTACAGCTATTCGGCAATGGCCGATGTTGCTGCCGAAACAGGTGATGTTGATTATCAGAGCGCTGTAATGTCGCTGTGGGATAACCTTGTGAATAAAAAATATTATGTCACCGGAGGTGTCGGTAGCGGAGAGACCTCGGAAGGATTCGGCCCGGACTATTCCCTCGGGAACAGGGCTTACTGTGAGGCATGCTCAAGCTGCGGGCTGATCTTCTTTCAGTATAAGATGAACCTGGCTTATCATGATGCAAAATATGCCGACCTTTACGAGGAAACAATGTATAATGCCCTGTTGGGGTCTCTGGATCTCGAAGGAAAGAATTTCTATTACGATAATCCGCTTGTTGAATCAGTTGAACGATACCCCTGGCATGTATGCCCCTGCTGTGTCGGCAATATTCCCCGCACTCTGCTCATGGTCCCTACCTGGACTTATGTAAGGGGAAAGGAAGGCATTTATGTTAATCTGTTCATTGGCAGCAGGATAAATGTTGAAAAGGTTGCCGGGACTGACGTTGAAATGATTCAGCGCACAGATTATCCCTGGAGCGGGAAGGTCTCAATAACTATAAATCCGGTGCAGAAAAAGGAGTTTAAAGTGTTTATCCGTGTACCTGACCGGACGACCAGTACTCTTTATAAACACTCACCTGCCGTCAGCGGTTTGAAATCTCTGTCTGTCAACGGAAAGACTGTGCCGATAAAAATGAAAAGGGGCTATGCTGAAATAAATCGCAAATGGAGGAAGGGTGATGTTATCGATTTTGAAATGCCCATGGAAGTTCAGACAATAAAGGCCGATGAGAGAATTGTAGCCGACAGGGGACGAATTGCACTCCGTTATGGTCCTCTTATCTACAATGTCGAAAAAGCCGATCAGCCCGATATAGATAAATATATAGGTACCGGTCCGCTTAAGGTAGAATGGCGGGGGGATCTTTTTGGAGGAGTAATTACAATAAAAGGGAACTGGGCAGATGGAACTCCGCTTATAGCTATACCGAACTATGCAAGATGCAACAGGTTCATGCAACCGGTTAATGAAGAGGAGATCAAATCGATAGTGTGGATAAAGAAAAAATAAGAATTTAACCACAAAGAACACAAAGTTCACACGAAGGACACAAAGGGATACAGTAAATAATGAACATTTATGAATTAAAGAGAAAAAGAGAAAATTGAAATGAATATGAAATTGAATTTCACCCGGGCAGGCTCCTTTCTGCCTCTAATAATAGCAGGGATATTGATAATTTACTGCTGTGCAGGAAACAGATCATCAGAAGATTATCCAGTTCAGCCTGTTCCGTTCACTTCCGTGAAGCTGACTGATAATTTCTGGGCACCCCGTATCATGAAAAATGCCGGAGTCACCATTCCGATTGCTTTCGGATATTGTGAATCGACAGGAAGAGTAAAGAACTTTGAGATTGCCGGGGGCCTTGATACCGGGAGGTTCCGGACAATTTACCCTTTCGATGATTCGGATGTTTTCAAAATAATTGAAGGGGCGGCTTATTCACTGCAGACAAAGCCGGATCCGGAACTTGATGCATATCTTGATACATTGATTTATAAGATTGGTCTGGCACAGGAGGATGACGGGTATCTCTATACGAACAGGACAATTGCCGAAATGCACGGTGGTGAAGGATTACATGATTGGGCCAGTAAAAACAGGTGGGAGCTCGATTCAATCCTAAGCCATGAACTATATAATATAGGTCATCTTTACGAAGCCGCTGTAGCACATTACCAGGCCACAGGTAAAAGAACACTTCTGGATATAGCACTTAAATCGGCCGACCTTGTAAATAAAGATTTCGGATGGGACAAAGTAAAAGTTTATCCCGGCCACCAGGTTATCGAAATGGGACTTGTGAAATTATACAGGGCAACAGGAGAAAAGAAATATCTCGATCTTGCAAGGTTCTTTCTTGATTTAAGGGGACCGAAAGGGGAGGAGTACAACCAGGCTCATAAGAAAGTTGTTGATCAGACTGAAGCGGTCGGACATTCGGTGAGAGCTACTTATATGTATTCCGGCATGGCGGATATTGCTGCAATCGAGAAGGATGAAGCTTACCTGAATGCAATAACTAAAATATGGGAGGATATAGTTTATGGCAAGATGTATCTCACCGGAGGTATCGGAGCTACAGGGGGTAATGAGGGATTTGCAGCTCCGTTTGTATTACCGAATCTGACTGCTTATTGCGAAACATGCGCTTCAATCGGAAATATCTTTACAAACCACAGGCTCTTCCTTCTTCATGGAGAAAGCAAATACATCGACATCCTCGAAAAGACGCTTTATAATTCGATGCTTTCGGGTGTCTCCCTTTCTGCCGACCGGTTTTTTTACCCCAATCCGCTCGAATCTGATGGAAGACATAAAAGGAGCGAATGGTTCGGTTGTGCATGCTGCCCGTCGAATGTAGCCAGATTTGTCCCTGCAATACCTGGTTATATATATGCTATATCTGATAAGGATCTTTATGTTAATCTTTTCATTTCTAACGAAGCAAATATAAATATCGGCAGAAACCCGGTCAGGGTGGTACAGGAAGCAAATTTCCCCTGGGACGGTAAAGTGAATATTACTTTGTCACCCGGTAAAGCGGCAAAATTCTCAGTAAGGATCCGCATACCCGGATGGGTTCAGAATGAAGCAATACCCGGAGATCTTTACAGGTTTGATGATAAAGTGAATGCGCCATACAGTATCTTAATAAACGGAGAATCCATCGCCCCAATTCCGGTGAATGGCTATGCTGAAATTGAAAGAACCTGGAAAGATGGCGACAAAATTGAAATTGATTTTCCGATGCCTGTCCGTAAGGTTGTTGCTGATGAAAGAATCGCAGATGACAGGGGTAAAATAGCAATACAGCGCGGACCGGTAATTTATTGTGCCGAATGGGCCGACAATAATACCGGAAATGTACTGGATCTGCTGATTAACACTGATAAACCTTTTACAACTGAGTTTGTACCGTCCTTGCTTAACGGAACTCAGGTGATACGAACCACCGGATATCTGACCGGAGTAAAATCCGGGATAAATGCAGGAAAACTTCCTGAAGAAACGGTAACCCTGATACCTTATGCATTATGGAACAACAGGGGGCCGGGGCAGATGAGGGTGTGGCTACCTGTCACTGAGACAGCTGCAAATCCCGTTCGTGAGATAGAAGTAAAAAAATAACCAGCATTTATACATTGATCAGAGGTGATATAATAATTTCGACATTTTAAGTAATATCCTTTGTGCTCTTTGTGATTTCCTTAGTGTCCTTTGTGGTTAAATGAATTTAATGTTTAGCTCGTTTTTATCTTTCCTTTAAAATTTAACTTTAATATGATAAAACATCCAGCAATCCTTATCTTTCTGACTATGGCCTTTTCTCTTTTTTCATGCCGGTCAGGTGAAGAATCCATTAATCTGAATGAACTCGATATATCAAAAATGTCCTGCGGCTGGAGAACCGCCAGGGCAGACAGTTCTGTCACCGGTGGAGTCATGTCGGTCGGAGGAACTCCTTTCGAAACAGGTATCGGAACTCATGCGGTCAGCACCTTCCTTATACGACTTGATAAAAAGGCGAAAAAATTTACAGGCTTTGCCGGAGTAGATGACGGTTCGGGAAGCATTACCGGACTCGTGGAATTCTATATTGTCGGCGACAAAAAAATCCTCTGGGAGAGCGGAAAAATGAAAAAAGGCGATCCGGCAAAGTTAATTGATATTGATCTGAGGGGAATTGAAAAGCTTGGCTTCCTTGTAACTGACGGTCAGGATGGAAGGAATAATGATCATGCCGACTGGGCAGATCCGGTTATTACGTACAGAGGGATAAAACCAGTGGCTATTGATAATAAATATGTTCCCGGGCCTGAAGAAATACTCACTCCTCCGCCTCCCGATGAACCGGAGATCAACGGGCCAAAAATTTACGGTGCACATCCCGGTTCTCCGTTTCTTTACAGGATACCGGCTACAGGTAAACGACCGGTTACATTTTCGGCATCAGGACTGCCTGAAGGACTATCCCTTGATCAGAATTCGGGAGTTATTACCGGAAAGATCGGAAAAGCCGGGGAATACCCGGTAGAAATTACTGCACGGAATACCTATGGTACAGCTATCCGAACTCTTAAGATCATTGCAGGGGATAAGCTGGCACTGACTCCTCCTATGGGCTGGAACAGCTGGTATATCTATTATCACAGGGTAAGCGATTCGGTGATGCGACTGTCAGCCGATCTGATGATTAACTCCGGAATGGCAGATTACGGTTATCAGTATGTCAATATTGACGATTGCTGGGCGATTAAGGCTGGTTCCGAAGATCCGGTGATCGGAGGTGAAATGCGTGAAAAGAACGGTGAACTCAGAACAAACAAACTTTTCCCGGATATGAAGGCCCTGACAGACTACATTCATAGCAAGGGATTAAAAGCAGGGATATACATTTCACCCGGACCGACAACCTGTGCTGGTTACACCGGGAGTTATCAGCATGAGAGGCAGGACATGCAGACCTTTGCAAAATGGGGATTTGATTTCCTGAAATATGACTGGTGTTCTTATGGCAGAGTTGAAAAGGAAAGAACCAGGGAGGCATATATAAAACCCTATAGGCTGATGTGGGATGAGCTTCAGAAAATCGACAGGGATATTGTACTCAATCTTTGTCAGTATGGTATGGGGAACGTCTGGGAATGGGGGGCTGATGTCGGTAATTGCTGGAGAACCACAGGAGATCTGGGCCTTGTTGCCGGATCGTCAATGCCAGGATTCTGGTATGTAGGATTATCAAATTCCCGGCACTGGGAATATGCTCAGCCAGGAGGGTGGAATGATCCGGATTACATACTTATCGGATGGATCAGGAATGCAATGAAGGAGGAATTGTACCAGAAAGCAGATATGACGCCAAATGAGCAGTATGCATATATGTCGATGTGGTCGCTGATGGCAGCGCCGCTTATTTATGGCGGTGAAATGGCCCGGCTGGATCCTTTCACTCTTAATGTTCTATGCAACAGTGAGGTGATCGATGTAAACCAGGATGTTCTGGGTAAACAGGCTAAGATTATACGGGCAACAAAAGAAGAGCTTGTTATGGTGAAGGAACTGGAAGACGGTTCATCAGCAATCGGATTGTTTTCAGTATCAGGGGATGCAAATACATCAGTAACGGACCTGGTTGATGAGGAAGCCAACGGGCTGTCCGATGCAAAGAGAGAAATGTCCGATCCGGCAGATAGTTTTGTTTGGGATGAAACCCCGGCGCCGTCAAAAATAACCCTGAGCGCTTCTGATCTGAACATCTCCGGGAAATTCAGCGTCAGGGATCTGTGGAGACAAAAGGATCTCGGAATTTTCGTGGGCAGTTTTACAGCCGAAGTGCCTTTCCATGGCGTGAAGCTGTTGAAGATAAATGAAGTAGAATGATTAAAAATATATTAAAAAATAATTAAATTTTCAGAGTTACACTTCCTCTATGTAAGTTCTTTAAAATATGATAAATAACCTTGGTTCAGAATTAAAAAATGTTAATTTTGAAGCCAAAGAATAACACAAAATGCTCAAAAGATATTATGTGATTCTTCCTGAGGTTCAGGGTAATGTTGAAGAGGAATGGAAACAGTGCCTGGATCAGATCCTTAGTATCTGCAGAACAGGTTTGACACCCGTAAGAATAAATATTTTCGCCGACCTTCCCGATTTTGAAACATCGAATTCAGTAAGAAAAAATATTCTTGATTCTGCAATTAATGCCCTGGGAAATGTATGCCCGGCATTGAACATGACGGTCCATCCTCCTGAAAAGCCATGGAAGTTAGCTGTTGAAGCAGCATTTGTTGTTACAGGATCCTATGAAATAACAAGCAAATTTTTTGAGTCCTTTCCGTACCTGATCCTTGAATCGGAGAAGGGAAGGGAGCTCTGGGCGGGAGGACTGAGCAGCTTTGGATATCCTGAAGATACACGGACAGCGGCTGAAAAAGCTTTTGAACTTGTTCTTGCCATCCTTGAAAGAGAAAAGATGTCGCTGAACGATATTGTCCGTCAGTGGAATTACATCGGAGATATTCTTAATGTCAGGGGTAATTACCAGAATTATCAGATATTTAATGAGGTAAGAAGTGAATATTATAATCGTTACAGAACTGTAAAAGGCTTTCCCGCAGCTACGGGAGTGGGGATGAAACATGGTGGAGTAATAATAGATTTCTGTGCTCTCCAGCCTGATAAGTCTGTTTTGATCAGGCCGGTTAACAATCCTAATCAGGTAAACGCATACGAGTACGGTCAGAAAGTTTTAAAAGGACTTGCAGATAAAGGAAAACCTGAAAAACATGCTCCTCAGTTTGAACGGGGACTTCTCCTGGCGAACTACAGTCATTCAACACTTTATATTTCAGGTACTGCTTCAATAATCGGACAGGAAACGGTTGGTGTCGGAGATATTGAAAAACAGACAATTGTTACAATTGAGAATATTAAGAAACTATCGGATCCGGCAAGGATCAGTGAGCTGGTTTCCCGTCCACATACTCCGGGAGAAAAGTATGGCCTTCTGAGAACATATGTTAAAAGGCAGAGTGACTTTGGAGTAGTCCGGCAGATCTGCGAAAAGTTCTTTCCTGAGATACCCGTTTCATATGTTGAAGCAGACATTTGCCGCGACGACCTTCTTATTGAGATTGAGGGGGAAGCTGAAATGAAGCAATAATATGCCGGCTTTCCGGATCCCTGTGATCATTGCATATACTTTTCCGAATGAAAAATATTATTTCTCTTTTTCTGGCCATTTTTCTGTTTACTTCATGCGCTGAGAAGAAATGGGAAAAAAGTGATGATGGAGTAATAATCCATATAAAGGGTAAGACCGGGGAAGATGCAAGGTTAATTAAGATAGAACCTGTCAGCAACAGAATTTTTCACGTCATCGCTTCCCCCCGGGGATCATTTTCAAAGGACCGGAGCCTCTGTGTTTATGATCAGCCCGGCCCGCGACCAGATTTTGATGTAAGCGAAAGCGGTGATTATCTTACTATTGCGACACCTGAGATAAAAGCTTCTGTTTCAATGATAACCGGAGCTGTCGCATTCACGGATAAGAATAATAAGATCCTTCTCCGGGAATCTGAAAAAGGAGGGAAATCCTTTAGTCCTGTTTCGGTTGAAGGGACCGACGGATATTCATTACACCAGGTATTCGATTCCCCTGCTGATGAAGCATTTTACGGTCTGGGCCAGCACCAGTCAGACGAGTTCAACTATAAAGGACTGAACGAGAGTCTTTATCAGTACAACACCAAAGTATCGGTTCCCTTTGTTGTCTCAACCAGGAACTACGGGATCCTGTGGGACAATTATTCCCTGACTAAATTCGGAGATCCCCGCGATTATTCTCAGATAGATATTTTCAGACTTTATGATGATGAAGGCCAGGAAGGAGCATTAACAGTTAAATATTCCGATATCGGAACTACCCGGATAACTCACAGTGAAAAGGAAACGAAGATCGATTATGAAAATCTTGAAACAGTAAAGAAATTTCCTGCCGGGGTTAGACCTGAACGTACTGAGGTGGTCTGGTCAGGTGAGCTGGAACCCCGGGAGAGCGGACTTTATCATTTTAAGCTTTATTATGCAGGCTATACGAGGTTATACATTGATGATGAGCCTGTTGTTTCTGAACGCTGGCGAACAGCCTGGAATCCGAATACTTACAAGTTCTCAAAGGAGCTTGAAAAAGGCAGAAAATATTCAATAAGGCTTGAATGGAAGCCCGACGGAGGTGTGTCTTATATCGGCCTCAAAGCATTGAGTCCTCGTTCTGTTGAGGAGCAGGGCTCATTGTCGCTCTTCTCCGAGATGGGCGACCAGATTGATTATTATTTTATAAAGGGGAACAATTTTGATGAGGTTATTTCAGGGTACAGAACGTTGACAGGGAAGGCTCCCATAATGCCGAAGTGGTCTCTCGGTTACTGGCAGAGCAGAGAGAGGTATAGATCTCAGGATGAATTGCTTGATGTGGTGAAGGAATACCGGAAAAGGAATATCCCGCTCGATAATATCGTTCTTGACTGGTCATACTGGCCTGCTGATTCGTGGGGATCTCATGAATTTGATCCCAAGTACTTTCCTGATCCTGAAGGGATGGTTGATGAAGTCCACAGGCTGAATGCGAAGATAATGATATCTGTATGGCCTAAATTCTATCACACAACTGAACATTTCAAAGAGTTTGACAGTAACGGATGGATGTATCGCCAGGCAGTTAATGACAGTGTAAGGGACTGGATAGGAAAAGGATACATCGGATCTTTTTATGATCCTTACAGCCAGGGTGCCAGGGATCTTTTCTGGAAGCAGATCAGGGAACATCTTTATACAAAGGGTTTTGATGCCTGGTGGATGGATGCTTCAGAGCCGGATATACTTTCAAATGCAAGTATTCAGTACAGGAAGCTTCTTTCGACTCCGACTGCGATCGGGCCTTCAGCAAAATATTTCAATACCTATGCCCTTATGAATGCCGCGACCATTTATAACGGTCAGCGCTCGGTTGATCCGGATAAAAGGGTATTTCTTCTTACCCGGTCGGGATTTGCCGGTCTGCAGGGTTATTCAACAGCAACCTGGAGTGGAGATATCGGTACAAGATGGGAAGATATGAAAGCCCAGATCTCTGCGGGACTTAATTATTCTCTTTCAGGAATACCCTGGTGGACAATGGATATCGGCGGGTTCTGTGTCGAGAACAGGTACGTGAGGGCTGTGGAAGGATCTGAAGATATGAATGAATGGAGGGAACTGAACACCCGGTGGTTCCAGTTCGGTTCATTCTG
>CAZWUB010000082.1:0-15340 GCA_964637415.1 uncultured Rikenellaceae bacterium | reverse complement strand
CAGGGGTAAGAAGGCGTTAGGGTTTTCGGCGTTACGGCGTTACGGCGTTACGGCGTTACGGCGTTACGACGTTACGGCGTTACGGCGTTACGGCGTTACGGCGTTAGGGTTTTGAGGTTGAGGTTGAGGTTGAGCGAGTCGGGAGCTCCCCTCCTGGGAGGGGCAGGGGGTGGGTAAATTAAAGGCTGAGGTAAATAGTTGTTAAATAAATCCGACTTTGTGGCAATGATATTCTATTTTAGTTATTTTTAAACCCGGTTAAACTAAACCCAAATTGAAAAAAATATGAAAATCGTTAAGACCGGCATCAGTCTGATGCTATTGTTTTTAATGCCTGTGTGGCTTTACCCGCAGACAGAGAAGGTTGATCTGGAAATGATTTATAAGATCAAGCAGGAAGGAAATCAGAATTCGAAAATGGAGGATCTTGCATTCGGACTGACAGATTTTGCCGGACCGAGACTTACCGGATCAACAGGAGGTGACAGAGGCAATGAATGGGCAAAGAAAAAAATGGAAGAGCTTGGATTTCAGAATGTCAGAATTGAAGAAGCTGGTGATTTCAATCGCGGCGGATGGGATAATCTGAAAACATATGCTGCCATGACAGCCCCTTATTATGTTAACTTTGCCTGCAATCCTGTTGCCTGGACCGGAAGTACGAACGGACCAATCAAAAGTGAAGTAATATTATTGGATGTAAGAACTGAAAATGACCTTGAAAAATACAAGGGTAAGCTTAGCGGAAAGATAATCCTTATGCCTTCATCATCGACAACACCCTATGAAATAAGCTTTGAACCACTGGCATCAAGATATACAGACGACCAGTTAAAGCAAATGGAGTTGGAATCAGGTGCTATGAGGGCCAGGCGTCCGGGACAGCCCTTCGATATGGCGGCCATGATGGCACAGAGGCAACTAAGAACCAAATTAACAGAGATGCTCAAAACCGAAGGAGCAGCTGTAATCATTAATAGTTCAGGAACATATAATATTCCACGATCGAACGGAGCCGGTTATAATTCCGGTGAAAAAGAACCGATTGCAGAGCTGAACCTCCCGATGGAAGCACATGGAAGGATGGAAAGGCTTATCAGGAACAAGGTAACTGTTGCTATGGAAGTTGAAATAATAAACAAATTTTTTCCGAATCCAAAAATATATAATGTTATAGGAGAAATTCCTGGTACTGATAAACTTCTGAAGAACGAAATCGTATTGCTTGGAGCTCATATTGATTCATGGCATGGAGGAACGGGAGCAGCTGACAATGCATCGGGATGCATTGTAATGATGGAAGCGTTACGTATCCTGAAGAGCCTCAATGTAGCACCTCGCAGAACAATCCGGGTTGCACTGTGGGGAGGTGAGGAACAGGGACTAAATGGCTCAAGAGGTTATGTTGAAAAATACCTTTATGATTCGAAAACGAAAGCCAAAAAGGCCGATTTCGACAAATTCTGTGTCTATTTCAACATGGATAATGGATCAGGTCAATACAGAGGAGTATATCTTCAGCAAAATGAAATGGCCAGACCGGTATTCGAAGAGTTACTGAAACCATTCGAATCATTGGGTTGTAAAACGATTTCGATCAGAAATACAAGCGGTACCGACCATCTTTCTTTTGACCGGGCAGGTCTTCCGGGATTTCAGTTTATCCAGGACCCGATAGAATACGGAAGAACATACCATACCGTAATGGATACCTACGAAAGACTGGTTTTATCCGATCTGAGGAACAATGCAATAATCACCGCATCACTTGCATATCATGCAGCTATGAGAAATGATAAATTCCCCAGGAAACCGGTAATGACTTTCCCTGAAAGGTCACCTTATGGTGCTATGATACCGTAACAGCTTTAGTTATTCTTTTATCCCTGCCAGATCAATTATAAAAGCATACTGCAGAGAAGTTGTTTTAAATCGTTGGAACCTTCCGGATGCACCTCCATGACCGGCATCCATGTTGCAGTACATAACGAGGGTATTCCTGTCGGTTTTCATATCTCTTAATTTGGCAACCCATTTTGCCGGTTCCCAATACTGAACCTGTGAATCCCAGAAGCCTGTAGTTACAATGATATTCGGATATTCCATCCTTTTAACCTGATCGTAAGGTGAATATGATAACATATAATCATAGTATTCCTTTTTTCTCGGATCACCCCATTCGTCCCATTCAAAACTTGTAAGAGGAATTGTTTCATCCTGCATTGTAGTCACAATATCAACAAAAGGCACACCTGCAATCACTCCTTTATACAGGTCGGGCCTCATGTTGACAATAGCTCCTACTAATAATCCCCCGGCGCTTCCACCCATTGCGAAAAGCCTTTCGGTACTTGTATATTTTTCATTTACAAGAAATTGTGCGCAGTCATTGAAGTCGGTGAATGTATTCATCTTTTTGAGGAGCTTCCCGTCTTCATACCAGTAACGTCCCATCTCGCTACCTCCTCTCACATGGGCAATTGCATAAGCGAATCCGCGGTCAAGCAGACTTATAACAGAACTGTTAAAAGAGGGATTCATTGATGACCCATAAGCCCCGTATCCGTAAATAAGTAAAGGGGCTTTCCCATTCTGAATAAATCCTTTACGGTAGACAAGCGAAACAGGTATCTGAGTTCCGTCACCGGCAGTTGCCCAAAGACGCTTTGATTCATAATTGCTCTTATCAAACCCTCCCAGTATCTCATCCTGTTTAAGAACAACCTTTTCCCTGGTTTTCATATTATAATCGATAACCGAACCGGGTGTCGTAAGAGATGAATAGCTGTATCTGAGAACTTCCGTATCAGAATTATTGTTTATACCTATACCTGCAGTATAAGCCTCTTCACCGAAATCAAGATAATGGTCGCTTTTATCAGATGTATTTATGATCCTCAGATTATTAATACCTTTTATTCTCTCATTTGTTACCAGGTAACTGTCAAAAAGTTCAAATCCCTCCAGAAGGACATCGCTCCTGTGAGGAATAACTTCCTTCCAGTTTTCAACTGATGTCTTATTCTCAGGGGCAGTCATCAGCTTGAAATTGCTGGCACTGTCGGCATTTGTGAGGATATAAAAGCTGTTCCCCAGATGGTCAACTTCATATTCATGATTAATCTTTCTTGGTTCAAATAATTTAAAACCGGCCTCAGGATCAGATGCATCAATGTACCTGACTTCTGTTGAAAGTGTCTGAGATGAATGTAAAAGGATATATTTCCTGCTTTTTGTCTCTCTCAGGGTTACACTGAATGTTTCATCATCTTCAAAGTAGATTTCTTTATCCTCCTCTTTGCTTTTGCCCAGCTGATGCCTTAACACCCTGTCGGATCTGAGTGTTAAAGGATCCCTGGAAACGTAGAATACTGTTTTATTATCTGCTGCCCAGATTATGTTTCCTGATGTGTTTTCTATTTTATCCTGAAGCGGTTGCATTGTCTGCAGATCGATAAAGTGAATAGTATACCTTCTCCTGCTGATGAGATCGACGCTATAAGCCAGATACCGGTTATCCCTGCTTACCCTGAGTCCGGCAACCGAGCAGTATTTCTGACCTTCGGCAATTTTATTCACATCGAGCAAAAGTTCATCAGCAGCATCAACAGATCCTTTCCTCCGGTAATAGACAGGATATTCTTTACCCTCAGTAAATTTATTGTAATAATAATATCCGTTATCGGGATAAGGGACTGATTCATCGTCCTGCTTTATCCGTCCTGTCAGTTCATTGTAAAGAGTGTTTTGCAGCTCTGTAGTATGGCTCAGAACATTGCTGGTATATTCATTTTCTGCATTCAGATAATTTATTACTTTGATTGTCTGTTCATCAGGAGTGGTAGCGCTTTTTTGTTCATCGCTAAGCCTCATCCAGAAATAGTTGTCGATTCTGTTACCGAATACCTCCTGAGGGATTTTCTCAGCAACAGGTGGTTTAACATTCTGGTTGTTGCTGCAGGAAAACATAACGGGTGCCACCAGCAGCGTTGCCAGGTATGGTCGTATCCTCGCAATGCATTGCGATGATACAGATTGTAGATTTTTAATTTTCATCATATATTTATTTATTAATCATCGCAAGCATGGCGATATTACGGTTTTTTCTGATCAACATCTTTCATTGACAATTGTATTCGCTTTCTGTCGATGTCGACAGAAATAACTTTCACAACAACGTGCTGGTGCATTTTTACAACACTTGACGGGTCACTTATATATGTTTTGCTCATATTTGAAATATGAACCAGTCCGTCCTGTTTAATTCCGATATCGACAAATGCCCCGAATTTGGTGATATTAGTAACTATTCCGGGAACAATCATGCCTTCGGACAGATCTTCCATATTATGAATATCTGCAAACCTGAATTCTTTTATTTTAGATCTGGGATCACGTCCGGGTTTTGCCAGCTCTTCCATAATATCCTTAAGTGTAGGCAGACCTGTGACAGCTGTAATATATTTTTCAAGCCTGATCTCTTTGCGTTTGTCATTGTTTGTCATCAGTTCCCTGATATCACAACCCATATCCTTTGACATTTTCTCAACAACATGGTAGCTCTCGGGGTGAACTGAACTGCTGTCAAGAGGATTTTCTGCATTTCTAATACGAAGAAATCCTGCACTCTGCTCAAAGGCCTTCGCTCCCATCCTCTTTACCTGCATCAGTTCCTGTCTTGACCTGAAAGGTCCGTTCTCACTCCTGTAATCGACTATGTTCCGGGCCAGCTGAGGACCAAGTCCTGAAACATAAGTAAGCAGATGACTGCTTGCTGTATTAACTTCAACTCCGACAGCGTTAACACAGCTTATAACAACCTCATCCAGAGCATTCTGAAGTTTATTCTGGTCAACATCATGCTGGTACTGACCCACGCCTATCGATTTGGGATCGATCTTAACAAGCTCGGCAAGAGGATCCATCAGCCGCCGGCCTATTGATACAGAACCTCTTACAGTTACATCATAATCAGGAAACTCATCCCTGGCAACTTTGGAAGCTGAATATATTGATGCACCTGCCTCACTGACTACAAATACCTGGATATCGTTTTGAAATTTAACATAATTCTTTATAAAATCTTCGGTTTCCCTGCTTGCAGTACCGTTACCAATGGCAATTGCTTCTGTTTTATAGGCATTTACAAGGGTAAGTATTTTCTTTACTGATAAAGCTGTCTGGTTCTGTGGTGGATGAGGATAGATAGTTTCGTTATGTAAAAGATTTCCCTGTTTGTCGAGACAAACTATCTTACAACCGGTCCTGAATCCAGGGTCAATACCCATTACATTCTTTTCACCAAGAGGAGGTGCAAGAAGAAGTTGCCGGAGGTTATCAGAAAAGACCTTTATTGCCTCTTCATCAGCCTTCTCCTTTGAAATGTTTCTGAATTCTGTTTCCATCGACGATGAGAGCAGTCTCTTCCAGCTGTCTTTCAGAGCGGTTTCCACAAGGTCAGATGATTCATTACGGCCTTTGATAAAGAGAGATGTGAGAATTTCCAGAGCATTGTTTTCATCAGGCTCTATAGCAAGCTTCAGGAATCCTTCCTCCTCCCCTCTTCGCATTGCAAGCAGTCGGTGTGACGGACATTTTTTCAACGGCTCTGACCATTCAAAATAATCCCTGTACTTTATCCCTTCTGTATCCTTGCCCTTAATGACCTTTGAATAAATAACCGCCTCTTTATCAAACAATCGTCTCAATCTCTTTCGTGCCGTCTCATCCTCACTTATCCATTCTGCAATAATATCACAGGCTCCTGACAGTGCTTCCTCTGTTGTCTTAACTTCATCCGAAAGAAATTCTTCGGCTTTAAGAGAGGGATTTGTTTCGTTTTGTGCAAAAACTATTTCAGCAAGTGGTTCAAGGCCTTTTTCTTTTGCAACAGAAGCTTTTGTCCTTCTCTTTGGTCTGAACGGAAGATAGATATCTTCAAGTTCTGCCATTGTTTGTACATCTCCTATCTTCTGAAGCAGTTCAGGAGTCATTTTCTCCTGTTCTTCAATTGATTTTATTACACTTTCTTTCCTTGCATCCAGATCTTGCAGTCTCTGATATTCATCCCTGATATGAAGCAACTTTACTTCATCAAGACTTCCGGTCATCTCCTTGCGGTACCTGCTTATGAACGGAATTGTTGCACCTCCATCGAGCAGACGGATAGTATTTTCCACCTGCCACTCATGAAGGCCGAGATTTTTCGAAATAATTACGATGTTTTTATCTGCAGTCATAGTACAATCATTTATCGGTTAAATCGTTAAAACCCACCCCCACCCCTCCCAGGAGGGGAGTCATAAATTCGATCCTTTGTGCCCCTGTGCCCCTGTGCCCCTGCGCCCCTGCGCCGTTACTCAACATAAAGCACCAGCCCTTTCAGATACTCGCTCTCCGGGTGATAAATATTCACCGGATGATCGGGCGGCTGACTCAGCTGATGAAGAATTCTTACCCTGCGTCCGGTGTTTGCTGCTGCCGCAAAAACCGATTTCCTGAAATTCTCCCTTGAAACAACCTGGGAACAGGAAAATGTAAATATGATCCCGCCTGGCTTTGTCTGCTCTATAGCTTTAATATTCAATTTTTTATATCCCTGTAGTGCATTTGTCAGGACATTTGTATGTTTCGCGAATGCCGGTGGATCGAGAATTATCAGATCGTACTTATCTTTAATATTTTCGAGAAAAGAAAATGCGTCTGTTCTGACGGACATATGCCTCCCGTCGTCACCGAAATTAAGTCTGATATTTTCATTTGCCATTTCAATGGCAGGTCCTGAGCTGTCAACCGTATGAACACTCTTTGCACTCTTCATTGCATAAACAGAGAAACCTCCTGTGTAACCGAACATATTAAGGACGCTTTTTCCCTCAGAAAACTCCCCGACCAGCTGTCTGTTTTCCCTCTGATCAATATAGAATCCTGTTTTCTGACCGGCACTCCAGTCAACCCGGAATTTAAATCCATTTTCACTGACAATCGCAGGTCCCTGGTTCCCGAAGAGGAATTCATTAACAGCTTTTACGCCTGACATATGAGGGATAGTCTCTTCGCTCTTGTCATAAATTGCGGTCAGTTTTTCGCCCAGTAAATCCCTGAGAATCTCTGCAAATTCATTTCTCAACCTGTACATTCCCACAGAATGACATTGTATAACAGCCACCCCGTTATAATAATCAATTATCAGGCCTGGCAGATCATCACCTTCAGCATGAACAAGCCTGAAAACATTTGTTTTTCCATTGAAAGTCAGTCCCACAGAAGTCCTGTAATCCAGTGCGGATTTTATCTTTTCCCGGAAGAACAGCCTGTCAGGTTCAACCTCTTTGAATGTAAGTATCCTTACGGCAATGGATCCGGGCTGATAATGACCTGTTGCAAGGAAATTTTCCTTATTGTCAAAAACATCCACGAGGTCACCCTCTGCAGGAGAACCACAAATCTCCTTAATGGCTCCTGAAAAAATCCAGGGGTGATATCTGTAGACAGGCTGTTCCTTGCCGGATTTTAATATGATTTTTATTCGTTCCATGATTGACACAGGTCATAGCATGCTATGACCCTACCATTATTTCCCGGTACCGTTAATCAATTTTCTGTAAATCTCATAACAAACCCAGGCGTCTGTTGCAGCATATATCTGCTGGGCTTCGGTCAGTTCAGAAGCTTCCCAGTCAGTGACCTGCTGTCGCTTTGATATCCTGAATCCCAGGATAATCGCCGAAAGCTTCTTAAGTCCGGAACTGTCGATCCCGAATTCCTTGACAAATTTCTGAAGATCGACGAAGCCGTCAGGTTCAAATTTCCTGATATTCTTAAGGAAACGCAGATCGTCGTGTATTGCCACACCTGCTTTTACAATTCCGGGATTGGCCAATATTTCTGCCAGTTGATCCGGTATCCCGATTTTGTTTATCCTGAACAGACATGCCAGATTCCCGGTCGAAAGCTGAATCAGTGATACTTTGTTTTTCCTCCCCTTCCTGAAAGAAGGACGAGTCTCGGTATCGAAACCAAGAATCTTCTGCTTTGCCAGTTTTGTTATTACCCCGTCAAATTTTTCCTGACTATCGACCACTACAATCTTTCCGGTGAACCATGAAAGATCATAATCCTTCAGCTCTTCCACGGAAATATTTTCCCTGTAATTATTTTTCACCATCCCCTCTGAACTCATTCTGCCGTTTTGAAATGAACCATTCTGATGTATTTCGTTCTGCATTTTTTCCATTTTCAATATTATCAACGGGGCCTGCTTCTTCTCCCGAATATATGAACCTGTGAATTGCCCTCATTGAATTAACGAGCTTCTGGCCCCAGATATTTTCAAAGTTCATCCTGCATTCCCATATTGCATCATTCATAACCTCTGAGGTACCCGTCTGGTATAACAGAAGAAAATCCTTCAGGTCCTGGTAGATATCAGCCATATTCTCAGCTATACTTGCCGCGACAATATTTTCTGCTTCAATGAATTTGTCTTCAGTAAGATCAAAATAAGTGTCAGCTGTCCCGAACTGTTTTCTGAAATCTTCATTTACCTTTTTCCAGTCGGCTTCACTTACAAATTTTTCATTCCCCTCCTCAAAAACAGGCTCAAGCCCGGGAAGAAGAGAAGCTTTGATGTAAAGAAACGGAAGTAGTCGTTGAAGGATTCTCAGTAGTTCTCCACCCTTTACTTCGGAAGCATGTTCAGCATATTTACAGAATTCATTGGCTGCCGCGACAAATTCTATTACGTTAGCCGAATATACAGGATTCTGTTTTTTACCCATTTTTTTTTTACAAATAAGGTAGCAAAATTAGTCAATTTTCGTTGAGAGAGGATATATTAAAATAAGGAAGCCGACCGGGTATTGAAAAAAATCCGAAAGCATCTTTTAATATTATTTATATTTACTGAAATTATGAAGGTGAAACACGAAAATGAGGCGAACCAAAAATGAGCACTGATAATCTGATATTTGCCCTTGGACTTACAATGTTTGCAGGACTATCAACGGGAATTGGTGGTTTGATGACTTTTTTTTCAAAAAGGTTCAATCCCAAATTTCTGGCGGGTTCGTTGGGATTTTCAGCCGGAGTAATGATCTACGTATCACTTGTTGAGATTTTCGCCAAAGCAAAATATTCCCTTACATTATCATTCGGCGATAAAACGGGGTACTGGTATACGGTTACTGCCTTTTTTGCAGGAATAGCATTGATTGCAATAATTGACAAGCTCATACCGTCGTATGAGAATCCCCATGAAATTAAAGAATTAAACAACAAGAATGGTCTTAACGGAGATAAGGATCCCAGATTGCTTCGTATGGGTCTCTTTTCGGCACTGGCAATAGCCATTCACAATTTTCCCGAAGGACTGGCAACATTTCTCGCAGCGCTGAGCGATCCCACCCTTGGTATCAGTATTGCAACAGCAATAGCAATACATAATATACCCGAAGGGGTGGCAGTTGCCATACCGGTTTATTATGCAACAAGGAATAAGGGGAAAGCGTTCTGGCTTTCTTTCTCATCAGGACTGGCAGAACCTGTCGGTGCATTAATAGGTTTTTTCATTCTCAGACATATTTTCACTGATGCCACTATCGGATTGATATTTGCAGGAATTGCCGGTATAATGGTATATATTTCACTTGATGAACTTTTACCGACAGCCGAGAAGTATGGAGAACATCATATTGCCATAGGAGGACTTATCTCAGGTATGCTCATTATGGCATTTAGTCTGTTGCTGTTTGCCTGATGCAATCAATACTCAGATTTCTTTTTGAACAGTAATGAGATAAATATTAAATGATTATAACAATGATGGACAAATTATTATTAATAACTGTACTGCTGGTTTCCCTGGCGATATTTACAGAATGCCGGCAAAAAAAGGATACAGAAAAGGCAGTGTCTCCGGAATCGGCAGTCCAGGATGATTTGATTAATTTACCAGCCTCCCCCGGACCAACGGAAGTTACGGGAGGAAAATCACAAAGTCTTTCAATCCACGAAGCGGCATTAAATAATCTGACCGCAGATATTGAGCGGATGATTGCAGAAGGATCTGACATCAACCTGAAAGATGAAGACGGACGAACTGCGTTAATGTATGCATCCTTTAATGGCCATTCCGGAATAATGCAAAATCTTATCAGCAAAGGTGCTATTGTGAATCAATCAGATAATTATGGAAGGACCGCATTAATGTTTGCATCATCAGGTCCTTATCCGGAGGCAGTCAGATTACTTCTTAAAAACCAGGCTGATCCGAATCTTGTTGATAAAGAGGAGCATTTCACAGCCCTGATGTATGCAGCAGCCGAAGGACAGACAGAAATAGTGAAAATTCTTCTTACGTTCAAAGCCGATCCCAGGCTTAAAGATATCGATGGTGATAATGCCCTTACATTTGCAAGGAATAATGGTCATAATGAAATTGTTACTCTTCTCCAGCCCTTCCTGAAATAAAGCAGGCTTTTTGCAGACAATAACATTCCAAAATCTTTATACATAAACCTTATCAGGTTAAGTATGCCGGTTGTTGATAGCATGTTAATAAGTTCTGTAAAACTTGATTTGCAGGAGAAGACTATTGACTTGAATGCAGGATATTTTTGATCAAAAAAAACCATGGACCTTGATAAAGTAAACCTCCGTTGGAAAAATGTCTCTTATCTGAGAAAACCAGATGATCTTACCCTTGAAGAATGGCAGTATGCACTACGGAAACAATATGCAGAAACACACCATTTCAATATAAAGAACAAAACAAATATTCCGGTATTTTCCGATTTCGATGTGACCAATCCTGAAACCGGACTTACATACAAAGTTGCCATCAGGAGTAAGGATAACACTGCAAATTTCTGCGAGTGCGGCGATTTTAAAACAAACGGGCTGGGCACATGCAAACATATAGAAGCGGTCTTCAGACATATTGATAAAGTCCTGAATAAAAGCCATCTGCTTAACAAGGGTTATAATCCCGTCTATACATCGGTATTTCTGGATTACAGAGGTGAACGTAAAGTCAAAATCAGGATTGGCTCAGAGAATATGGAAGAATTCCGGGCATTGGCAGGCAAATATTTTGACAGAGACATGGTACTTCCGGAAAGTTCTTACGAATTATTTGATGATATAATCAGGGATGGGAAAGCAATTAACGAAAGTTTCAGATGTTATCCCGATGCTCTTTCATTTATAATTGAAAAACGGGAGGATCAGAAACGAAGTAAGCTTGTATATGAAAAATACCGTTTACAGATAAGTAACGGCGTTTTCAGCAAACTTATCAATGCCGAGCTATATCCCTATCAGAAAGAAGGGATCTGTTTTGCAGCTGAAAAGGGAAGGTGCATTATTGCTGATGATATGGGCCTTGGAAAAACAATTCAGGCAATCGCTGCTGCTGAACTTCTTCGGAAAGAGGCCGGAGTTTCATCAGCTTTTATTATTTGTCCGACATCACTGAAATACCAGTGGAAATCCGAAATTGAGAAATTTACGGATCAGCAGGCCTGGGTAATTGAAGGTGTTTATACTAAAAGAATAAATCAATATCAGAACGATTATTTTTATAAGATCGTTTCATACAATACCGCAATTAACGATATCAGAGAAATAGGCGATGTAACACCTGACATTGTGATTCTGGATGAGGCCCAGCGGATTAAGAATTTCAAAACCAAAATATCGAGGCATATAAAAACCCTCAGATCACCTTATTCTTTTGTGCTGACCGGTACTCCCCTTGAAAACAAACTCGAGGAATTATATTCAATAGTTCAGTTTACCAATCCATATACGCTCGGCCCTTTCTACAGGTTTATGCACGAGCATCGGATTGCTGATGCTAAAGGAAAAGTCATCGGATACAGGGACCTTAACAGAATCGGCGATGTTTTATCAGATACCATGATCCGCCGGCGTAAGAAAGATGTCCTGCTCCAGTTGCCGGAGCGTATGGATAAAGTGTTATTTGTTACAATGACTGAACCCCAGAGTGAGATTCATGAGGAATACAAATACCATGTGGCAAAACTGATAATGAAATGGCGCAGACAGGGTTTCCTTAACGAAAAAGACCGTCAGAACCTTATGATTTTTCTTAATATGATGAGGATGGTTTGTGACAGTACTTTTATTATTGATCAGGAAACACGGAATGATACAAAAATCCAGGAACTGATGAACATCCTTGAAAAGCTGTTTGCAGAAGGAGATGAAAAGGTTGTTATATTCAGTCAGTGGGAACGAATGACAAGAATCGTATCGGGGGAACTTGATGATCGGAATATTAAATACCAGTACCTGCATGGAGGGATCCCGGGTTCTGACCGCGGGAAGCTATTCGAAAATTTTAACAATGATCCGGAATGCAGGATCTTCCTGTCAACAGATGCAGGAGGAGTGGGACTTAACCTTCAGGCTGCATCTCTTCTGATAAACCTTGATATACCATGGAATCCGGCTGTGCTGGAACAACGGATTGCCCGCATCTATCGTATTGGTCAGAAAAGGAACGTTTCAGTGATAAATATGGTATCAGCCGGAACCATTGAACACAAAATGCTTGGAGTTCTCAGCTTTAAGAAAGGACTTGCTGAGGGAATACTTGACCAGGGAGAAAATGCCATATTCCTGGAAGACAGCAAATTCAAGATACTAATGAATTCGGTTGAAGAAATGATTGGTCAGGAAACATCATTAACTGACCTCTCAGACGCCGCTGAAAATGCAGAAACAGAAACTGTATTGATCGAAAATGAGACCAGTATACCGGAGGAAGAATCTGATAATCAACCGGAAACTTCGGTAACACCTTCCTTTATCGGGGATGATGATGTCAGACAACCGGCTGAAAACCAGGGGAAGGGGCCTGTTGAAACAGCCACACCGGCCGATCTCATCCAGACAGGAATTTCATTTTTAGGAAAACTGGCTCAGACACTTTCGAGTCCCGAAGCTACTCAGAAGCTTGTTTCATCAATAGTTCAGAAAGATGAAAAAGATGGGAAAACCTATCTCAAAATTCCGGTTGAGAATGAAAAGGTTATAGAGAACGCGCTTGCTCTTTTTGCAGGTATATTCAACCTGAAAAAGAACTGATCTCACGGTCAAGCTATCAAACAACCGGATAGTAAGACCTCTAATACTCCAAATCTGACTTCGGACATCTTCTGAAAGAATTGGGACTTAGGACTTCCTTATTCCCTGCCCGACTGACGTCGGTCAGGCGGGGGACTTCTGTATTCGGACTTCAGACTTATCATAAACAAATTTTATCGTATATTTATCAGATATACCCGTTCTCAATTTACACCTGTTATACTTCTTAAAAATTAAAGCAAAATGAAACAAGTATCCAGAAGAGACTTCATTAAAACAGGATCCCTTGCTGCTGCAGGGATGAGTCTGGCAACTAATAGTATCATGTCTGAAAACCAACAGGAACGAAGAGTCAGAGTCGGCGTCATCGGAACCGGTAACAGGGGCACATCACATGTAAATAACCTTCTGACTATAGAAGGTGTTGAAATTGTGGCTGTTTGTGATCTCTTTGAAGAGAAAGTAAGGAATGCGGCTTCAATCTGTGAAAAGAGCGGAAGAAAACCTCCTTCCTTATATTTCGGCGATATGAAAACATATAAAAAGATGCTTGAAAAGGAGGACCTTGATGCGGTAATAATTGCAACCTACTGGGATTCACATGCATCCATCGCTGTTGATGCTCTTAACCACAAAATTTATCCCGGAATTGAAGTGCCGGCTGCGTTAACTATCGATGACACCTGGAAACTTGTAGAAACTTCTGAAAAGACCGGTGTACCATGTATGATGCTTGAGAACTGGAGCTTCAGGCAGGATAACCTTGCGCTGCTTAACATGAAAAGACTGGGTTTCCTGGGAGAAATAGTTCATTGCCATTGTGCGCATTCCCACGATTGCATCGATCACTGGTTCTTTGACAGCCAGACAGGGCTGGACAGGTGGCCTGCAGATTACCTTCGTAAATATAACAGGGATCAATATCCCACTCATTCTGTTGGTCCGGTTATAAGCTGGCTTGACATAAACCGGGGGGATGTGTTTGAAGAGATATATTCCACAGCTTCAGCTTCAAAAGGGATCAACGCATACTTTAAAAGAAAATTCGGCAATGATCATCCTAATGCCAATCTTACGTATAAACAGGGAGATATAGTGACCTCAACGCTCAAAACAAGAATGGGAAAAACCCTGGTAATCAATTACGATATGCAGTTACCGAGGCCCTATTCAAACCGCTGGATGCTTCAGGGAACGAAAGGAGTTTACTATGAGGAAAAAGGCATGATCTATTTAACAGATGTAAGTCCGGAATACCATCAGTGGGAACCCTGGAAACCTTATGAAGAAAAGTATAACCATCTTTGGTGGCAGAAAGATCTGTCATCCCAGTCACATGGCGGAACCGATTATGTCATGCTGAATCAGTTCATTAAATCTGTAAGGGAAAAAGGCCCCACTCCCATCGACGTTTATGATTCTGCTGTTATGACCGCAATAGTGGAATTATCAGGCCTGTCCATCGAAAGAAACGCACCTGTTCCATTCCCTGATTTTACAAAAGGCAAATGGCAGGATAAAAAACCTTATTTCGCAATGGATCAATCTATCTGATAACAACAAATCAACAACTTTCGGCAGTGGATAAGATGAGTAAGTCAGACAGATTAGTCTCTCTCGATGTTTTTCGCGGAGCGACCATAGTATTCATGATCCTGGTCAACAATCAGGGAATATCCGGCAATGCTTACGGCCCCCTTGCACATGGCAGCGGCTATGCAATTACACCAACAGACTGGGTCTTTCCCTTCTTCCTTTTCATTGTAGGAGTAGCGATGCCTTTTTCGTTTGCAGGAAAGTTGCGGCAGGCAGACGGAGGGAAAAGCCTTTTATATAGAAAGATCTTCAGAAGAACAATAATTCTATTTGCATTGGGTATACTGCTCAATATCTATCCGAACTTCAATTTCGGAACATGGAGGATAATGGGTGTACTTCAGAGGATTGCTCTCTGCTACCTTTTCACATCACTGATCGTACTTAACTTCAGACAAAGAGGACAGATAACATTCATTGTTATTCTATTACTGGTATACTGGGCTCTTATGACGATTGTTCCATATCCGGGCAAAGGGCCTGAACCATGGTCGTGGGATAATAATTTTGGCCGATGGTTCGATAAGCTTATCATGGGACCCTTCATGTGGCGGCCCAATGAAGTTGAACTCAAGAGTCTGGCAGGAACAATATCGGCTACGTGCAACACACTTATCGGCTATCAGGCAGG
>CAZWUB010000081.1:10650-15541 GCA_964637415.1 uncultured Rikenellaceae bacterium | reverse complement strand
CGCTGTCAGCTAACAATATCATGATCCGTAATATTAAACTGATTGCAAAAGTAGCGCAAATATGTTGTTTGTTGTAAAATATATGCCAGTTTTAAAAGCAATAAAAATCTGATCAATTATGATTATATTTCAATCCAAAATTATTTGCTGATGTATAAATATTTCTTAAAGGCTTTTACATCAATATTGTTTCTGGCATTAATCAGTTCTTTTACAGCACTCTCCCAGAGTTCTGAAAGATTAAGGAAATCTGCAGAGGGGAAGCTGAAAAATTGGGAAAACCCTTTAAGTGAATGGAAGCATATTTCGGATCCCAAACCGGATTCAATAAAGATCAGCGGGGATGCAGAAAAAATCTTACTTTACTTTCCGCCAGCTTTATCATATTATCCTTTCAGGGAGGAGAGTTGCAGGTTATTAATTGAGTCGCTGAGTGAGTCGCTCGGAAGGAAGTTCAGAAAATATGAAATTGAAGTCATCACAAATAATTTTGAGCTGAATCAGCTGGTCCCCAATAAGTTCAGGAAAGAATCAGTTGTTGATTCAGCCCGTCTTCCTGTTATTAAATCAGAGAAGAAAGTTCCTGTGAAAAATCTGGACAGATTTTACCCGGAGAAGGGGCTTTCAGGTAATTCAATTGCACTCTGGCACAGCCACGGATATTTCTTTGAGATGACGCTCGACAGATGGGAATATCAGAGGGCAAAACTGTTTGGTACTGTTGAGGATATATACGTGATGGGCTATGTTGTTCCGTATCTTACGCCTATGCTTGAAAATGCAGGTGCTTCGGTCTGGCTTCCGCGTGAAAGAGATACCCGTACAGATGAGGTAATTGTCGACAATGACTGGTCGTCAGGTAATTCTGAACTCTTCCTCATGCCGGATCCTGATATTGAGAGAATTAAGGAAGGTTTTCTCCTGACCGATACCCTTTTCCCGGGATATAATCCGTTCAGACATGGTACAGCCCTCAGAATTAAAAGAGATTCTGCAGTTTATATTCCTGATATGCCTGAAAAAGGATCATATGCGGTTTATATTTCCTACCCCCTTCTGCCTGATAACAGCAGGGCTGTCAGATATAAGATTAATCATACAGGGGGAAGTACAGAATTTATTGTTGATCAGACCATTGGTGGTGAGACCTGGATGTACCTGGGGACATTTCTTTTTAATAAGGGGAAGAATGCATTAAGCGGATCTGTAACAATTCAGGGAGAGGGTGAAACCGGTGGTTTTACAGTCCTTGATGCCGTTAAATTCGGTGGCGGAATGGGAAATGTGGCAAGGAGGCCATCAGCAGAGATCATAAAGAACCAGCAGTCAGCAATTGAGAAAGAGTCCGGACAAATTGTTCATGATCCATTAAATCCGGGTGACTTTAAATGGAAACTCAGCGGCTTACCTAGGTTCCTTGAAGGATCAAGGTATTATCTGCAGTTTGCGGGGATGCCTGATACCCTGGTTTACAGCCCCAATGCATACAAAAATGATTATAACGACGATTATCAGTCAAGAAGCCTGTGGGTGAATTATCTGGTTGGAGACCCATTCCCGGCAGAAAAAGGAACGGTACAGGCTGGTCTGGGTATTCCCATCGATATTTCACTTGCATTTCATACCGATGCGGGAGTAACCCCCGGTGACTCTGTGATCGGCACTCTGGCAATCTATTCCACAGGTTCGGATAGCGGAATGTTTCCTGACGGAACATCAAGAATGGCAAGCAGGGATCTGTCAGATATTGTACAGACTCAGATTGTAGAGGATATCCGGAAGATCTATAATCCGGAATGGACAAGGAGAGGAATCTGGGACAGGCCATACTATGAAGCAAGAAAACCGAATGTGCCGGGTATGTTACTTGAACTTCTGTCGCATCAGAACCTGGCTGATCAGAAATATGGTCTTGATCCACGCTTCAGATTCGATGTAAGCAGGGCTGTTTATAAGGGAATTCTGAAATATCTGGCATTTGTGGAGAACCGTGATTATGTGATCCAACCCCTGCCTGTTACTGATTTTTCAATAATGCCTGTTTCGGGCAGGAAAGTGAGGCTTTCATGGAAACCTGTAACCGACAGTAATGAACCATCCTCACAGCCTGACAGATACATTATCTATAAGAGGAAGGGAGAAAATGGTTTTGACAATGGTACCCTTACTGTCAATTCAGTCTTTGAAACTGAGCTTGATTCTTTCGGTGAAATATATAGTTTCAAAGTAACGGCAGTAAATGATGGAGGCGAAAGCTTTGATTCTGAGATATTATCGGCAGGGATCAGGTCGGGTATTTCAAAAAATGTTCTGGTTGTAAACGGATTCGACCGTATATCCGGTCCGTCATGGTTCGATAACGGAGATATGGCAGGCGTTTCGTGGTGGGATGACAGGGGAGTGGCTGATAAATATGATTTCATTACTATCGGAGATCAATATGATTTTTCCAGGCGGAATCCATGGCTTGATGATGATTCCCCGGGATGGGGAGCTTCATACGCCGACGAATCAGGCAGAGTGAATCCGGGAAACACTTTTGACTTCCCGTATATCCATGGCAGATCAATCATGGAAGCAGGTTATTCTTTCTTTTCATCCTCTGATGAATTTTTCTGCTCACAGGATTATGACCCTTCTTCATTTAAAATCATAGATCTTATTTTCGGGGAGGAGAAATCAACACAATTTTTCAATGATAGTTCAAGGATCGATTTCAGGATCTATACTCCGGAATTCATGAAGAAGGTTGAAGAACTTACATCTGCAGGTACGGGTATCTTTATGTCCGGTTCCTATGTCGGTTCAGAACTTCTTAATAATCAGGATTCAACAGCTGTTAAGTTTGCAGCAAAGCAACTTCATTTTATTCCCCGCACCGGACATGCTGTGAAGAAAGGGGAGGTCTACGCCACAGATTATGCGAGATCTTCATTTGAAGGTGAATATTCTTTTAATACTGATTATTCGGAAAATATTTATTCCGTTGAAGCGCCTGACGGTATTGAATCAGTCGGAGCAGGAGCGGTGTGTGCCTTCAGGTACAGCGAGACGAATGCATCAGCGGGAATAATGTTTAATGGGAACCACAGGACCGTTATCCTTGGTTTTCCTTTTGAAACAATTACTGACCCCGGTGAAAGAAATTTTTTGATGAAACAGGTATTGAATTTTTTTGATAAATAATTGTCAATGGAACAGAAAATAGCATGCTTTATGCCGTTTGCCGGAAAAGAATCTTCGGAACTGACTATTGCTGCACTTAAAGCATCAGAAGTTGTTGATAAGATAATTATTGTTACCGGTGAAAATAATCACCCCGGAATAAATGATCCCCTTGTCTCATTCCTGCGATCAGATGGTATAACATCATCAGCCACTTTAAGGAAGATGGGTGAAATGTCAGACTTGCCTTATGTTTTAATTTATTCGGGATTATTTCCTCTCGATCCGGGGAAATTTGCCCTGAAGAGGATGATGCAGGTCTGCGAATTCACCGGAGCAGGTATAGTTTATTCAGATTATATTGAAAACAAAAATGGCAGGCTTTCTCCCCATCCTCTTATTGATTATCAGGAAGGAAGCCTTAGGGATGATTTCAATTTCGGGTCTGTGGTGCTTTATGACGGATCAGCTTTCAGGGATGCCTGCAGCAGTATGGACAGGGATTTCAGATATGCAGGATTATATGATTTGCGCCTTAGGATTTCTCAGAAGCGTTCAGTTGTCCATCTTCCTGAACAGCTATACACAATAGTTGAAACTGATACAAGGAAGTCGGGAGAGAAGCTTCATGATTATGTAGATCCACGTAACAGGGCAGTGCAGATCGAAATGGAAACAGCCTGTACGGATCATCTTAAAAAGATAAATGCATGGCTGAAACCTGAGTTCAGACAGATAAGCCTGGATGGTGAAAATTTCAATTTCGAAGCATCAGTTATCATTCCTGTGAAAAACAGGGTAAAAACAATCGGCGATGCAATAAAATCTGTTCTGACCCAGGAAACGAAATTCAGATTCAACCTTATTGTAATAGATAATTATTCCTCTGACGGGACAACCGATGTAATAGGATCTTTTGCAAAAGCTGATAAGCGTCTTATTCATGTCATACCTGAACGAAAGGATCTCGGAATTGGCGGGTGCTGGAATGAAGGTGTTTTTCACCCTGAATGCGGGAAGTTTGCCATCCAGCTCGACAGCGATGATCTTTATATTGATAATAATGTAATTACCAGGATTGTGGAGGCATTCTACGATCAGAATTGTGCAATGGTAATCGGATCATATAAGATGGTTAATTTCAACCTGGAAGATATACCTCCGGGATTAATTGAGCACAGGGAATGGACGCCGGACAATGGGAGAAACAATGCATTGAGAATTAATGGATTGGGAGCGCCAAGGGCATTCTATACGCCGGTGATAAGGAATATCAGGGTTCCGAATGTAAGCTATGGGGAGGATTATGCAGTTGGACTGGCAATAAGCAGGAATTACAGGATAGGGAGGATTTATGAACCTTTATATCTCTGCAGGAGGTGGGATGAGAATTCCGACGCAGCTCTCGACGTTATTAAAGCCAATTCTCATGATCTTTATAAGGACAGGATAAGGACCATTGAGTTGCTTGCAAGAAAGAAAATGAACACTGACTCTTATGTTTTCTGACAAGATATCGGATCTCTTCAAAGCCCAGTTGGGTGACTGGGAACTTGCCGGAACAAATTACCGGCTGCTTGAAAAGGTAAAGACCCGGCATCTGACATTTCCCGGATTTGAGGTACTTCTTCAGTTCAATCCGGAAAGAATTGTATCATCGGCTGCAAAAGTTGATGCTAAATCAATCGGGGCCAGACCATGTTTTCTGTGCGAAAAAAACAGACCG
>CAZWUB010000081.1:1507-10550 GCA_964637415.1 uncultured Rikenellaceae bacterium | reverse complement strand
CTGAAGTCTGGTACTGGAGAGATTATCTGAGGGGCATAATTTCTTTGAAAGGCCAGGAAAGAGAACATCTGGAGACACTGTTCCATAAGTTTTTCGAAAGGTTTTCCGCATTGCAGCCTGATGAACCGGAACCCATGATGAACATTCTGGTTTATAAAACTGAAAAAATATGGATTGTCCATTTAATTCCCAGAAAAATGCATCGTCCGGTCCGGTTTTTTGTGGAAGGCAAAGACCAGCTTCTTATCAGTCCGGCCTCAGTAGACCTCGGTGGAGTGGTTATCACTCCGAGGGAGGAGGATTTCAGGAAAATAAAATCCGGAGATATTTCGGATATTTTCAGACAGGTCTGCTATACGGATGAGGAAATATATCATCTTATAAGTGATTTGAAATGAATGACAAGAGGGAGACTCCGGAAATTCAGGTAGGTATCTTTTCAGCTGATGTGATCACCTTCACCTTAAATGGTCTTTTTATGCCGGAATCAGATAGTCTGAGGATGTCAGGAAATTGTAAAGTATTTTATGACGGTGGCAGTATTGTTCTGGTATCAGGAGACAGGGAGATTGAATATTCTGACAAGCTTGTGCTGATCCCGCTTGATCCGGGTTCTTCATCATTCACCCTGCATAATGTCATTATCGGTTTGAATTTTCACTGGCAGCGGAAAGAGGATCAGTCTTTCAGCGGTTGCCTTAAGTTTATTGCCGATGATGAGAAGATCATGGCAATAAACCTGATCTCAATAGAAGAATATCTGAAAAGTGTTATCTCTTCCGAAATGAAGGCTACAGCTTCTGAAGAGCTTCTGAAGGCCCATGCAGTGATATCGCGCGGATGGATTCTCGCTCAGATTGAAAAGCGCAAATCCCTCGGCAGGATAGCAGGCAAATACAATACAAATTTTTCAGATGATTCCGAAATTATCAGGTGGTACGACAGGGAGGACCATAAGAAATTTGATGTATGCGCTGATGACCATTGCCAGAGATATCAGGGCATTACAAGAGCCGCCTCTCCGGTCGTTGCAAAAGCAGTTGAGGAGACATCGGGAGAAGTGCTGACCTTTGAAGGAAATATTTGTGATACAAGATATTATAAGTGCTGTGGTGGTGTTACAGAGCTTTTTGAAAATGTATGGGAACCTGTCAGTCATCCGTATATTCAACGAATAGTGGACAATCCGGTGAAGCCTGAAGGTTATGATCTTGATTTTAATAAGGATGATAACATCAGAAAATGGATATTGTCTAAACCGGATGCATTCTGTAATACAGCTGATAAAGAGGTACTTGGGCAGGTGTTAAATGACTATGATCTCGAAACCAGGGATTTTTACCGTTGGAAGGTGACATATACACAGGAGGAGTTCAGCGAGCTCATAAGGAATAAAACCGGAATTGATTTTGGTCTTATAAATGAGCTGATTCCGCTTGAAAGAGGTACATCCGGAAGAATTATCAGGCTGAAGATTGAAGGCACATTAAAAACATTAATAATAGGTAAAGAGCTGGAGATCAGAAAATCGCTTTCGGAAACTCATCTTTACAGTTCATGCTTTATTCCTGAAAAGATAGCAAGTGATGATAAGGTGCTTTTTGTCCTGCACGGTGCAGGGTGGGGGCATGGTGTCGGCTTGTGTCAGATAGGGGCGGCTGTTATGGGATCGAAGGGGTATAAATATGATGAAATACTGATGCATTATTTTAAAGGTGCACAGCTTGAGAAGAAGTATTGATTTTAATAAATCCCTTTTTCAGGTGCAGGAGGGTAAAAACTGGTACAAAGGTCCTTTGTGCTCTTTGTGTTTGCCTTAGTGACCTTTGTGGTTAAATAAAGCTTTTCTTTAACCACAAAGAGCTCAAAGTTCACACTAAGGACACAAAGGGCTTTATATACTGGTAGAAAATTTTGATTATTTTGTATATGTTATTGTAAATAAGTATAATATGAACAAAAAACTCTTCAATTTTCTGGTATGCATGTTAATAATTTCCACTCTTTCAGCCCAGTCGTGGATAAGAATAAACCAGCTCGGGTATCTGCCGGAATCCGTTAAGGTAGCTGTATTTATTTCCACAGATGATGTGACCCTTAAAGATTTTACTGTTCATAATGCAATTGACGACAAAATAATATTTAAAGAGAAAGCTCAGAAATACAGCGGTGAAGACTGGGGAATGCGGTCTGCAGCCCGACTTGACTTTTCGAAGCTGGAAAAACCCGGAGGATACTATATCCGCTCAGGAAGTACAGTATCCGAACCATTCAGGATCGGAGCAGATGTTTATAAGGGGACCACTGATTTCCTGCTGAAATATATGAGGCAGCAGAGATGCGGGTATAATCCTTATTTTGCTGATTCATGTCACACACATGATGGCTTTATTGTTGATCATCCCGTAAAGACCGGTCAGGTGATAGATGTTACCGGAGGATGGCATGATGCCACTGATTACCTGCAGTATGTAACCACCTCTGCAAATGCTGTTTACCAGATGCTGACAGCCTACAGGAGAAACCCTGAGGTTTTCGGGGATAATTACGATGCATCAGGTGATCCTGGCAGCAACGGGATCGCTGATATCCTTGATGAAGCAAAATGGGGGATGGACTGGCTCCTGAAAATGAATCCCGACAGCGGTGAGATGTATAATCAGCTTGCCGATGACCGTGACCATGTCGGATTCCGGCTGCCCACAGTTGATAAGGCATCTTACGGAAACGGTCCTTACCGGCCTGTTTATTTTGTTACGGGCAAATCGCAGGGGTTGTCAAAATACAAGAACAGGACAACGGGCGTTTCGTCCACTGCAGGTAAGTTCGCTTCAGCTTTTGCTATAGGAGCAGAAGTATTCAGAGATATGGATGCTGATCTTGCCCGGAAACTGAAGATAAAAGCAGAAGATGCCTGGGAATTTGCCCTGACTGATCATGGTACAACTCAGACTGCCTGTACCGTTTCTCCTTATTTTTATGAGGAAGATAATTATGTTGATGATCTTGAACTTGCTGCATGGGAGCTTTTTTCGCTTACCGGAGACTCTTCATATCTTGTCCGGGCCGACTACTGGGGAACACTTGAACGGGTATCGCCCTGGATTGAAACTGATACTGCCCGTCATTACCAGTTTTATCCATTTGTCAACCTTGGTCATGCCGGGCTTGCACAGTCAGGCACTGAATATTCTGAAAAATATCTTGCATTTATGAGGAGAGGGCTCAGGATGATGGAGGAGCGAAGAACAGAGGATCCTTTTAAAGTTAAAATACCATTTATATGGTGTTCTAACAATTATGTTACAGCAGCCCTGACACAGCACCGATTATATGCAGAGGCAACAAGTGATAATCAGTTTGCAGAGACAGAGGCTGCTTTGCGTGACTGGTTATTCGGATGTAATCCATGGGGGACATCAATGATCTGCGGCCTGCCGGCAGGAGGCGATTATCCTCTGTACCCGCATTCTTCTCTAACTGCAGTAACAGGAAAGATCCCGGAAGGAGGGCTTGTTGACGGTCCGATCTACCGGAGGATATATAATCAGCAGCTCGGATTAACACTTCTCCGTCCGGATCCATATACACCATTCCAGAGCGGGAAAGCTCTTTATCATGATGATATAGGAGATTACAGTACAAATGAGCCTACTATGGATGGTACCGCTGACCTTACAATATATATGTCATCGCTCGAAAACGAAGGATTAAAACAATCTGCAACAGCCAGGGGAGAGGTGATTGATGAAAACGGTGCAATTATAAGGAAGAATGACAGGAAAGAAATTTATCTGCTGTTCTCTGCTGATGAATTCAGGGAAGGTCTGGATCATATACTAAATGTACTCTCAAAAACCGGGTCGGGTGGGTCCTTCTTCTTTACAGGCAATTTTCTCAGAAATCCCGGAAATGATGCAATTGTGAAAAGGATAAACTCATCCGGCCATTTTATAGGTCCTCATTCAGACAAACACCTTTTGTATGCTTCCTGGGAGAAAAGAGATTCGCTTCTTGTTGATAAAGATCTTTTTATCTCCGATCTTAAAGCAAATTATGCCGGACTTTCAAAAAAGAAGATCAATCAGCCTGAAACAAAGTATTTTCTTGCTCCATATGAATGGTATAATTCTGCAATTGCGAACTGGACTGCATCACTTGGTGCAAAACTGATTAATTTCACTCCGGGAACAGGTACCAATGCCGACTATACCACACCTGATATGCAGAATTATAAGTCGTCGCAGGAATTGTATGACCGCCTTAAGGATTTTGAGGCTGCTGATCCGCATGGATTAAGAGGAGCTCTGATATTAATACATCCGGGAACCCATCCGGACAGGACTGATAAATTTTATTTGAAACTTGAAGAAATAATCGTGTATTTTTCTGCAAAAGGATATACTTTTAACAGTTTACAGAATCAGTAAAATGGGGATAAAAAAGGATCGTTCGCCATGGGCTTGGGTACCGACACTTTATTTTTATCAGGGTGTCCCGTACAGTATTGTAATGATCACATCCGGGCTGATCTACAAAACAATGGGCATCTCTATTGCTTCATTTGCTTTCTGGACCAGTCTTCTTTATCTTCCCTGGGCTATAAAGCCGTTATGGAGCCCTTATGTCGATGTTGTTTCGACAAAAAGGAACTGGGTTGTCTGGACCCAGCTTGCCCTCGGAGTGGCCTTCATAGCTGCAGGTATAATGATGCCCCTTTCATTCTTCTACCCGCTTACCCTGGCGCTCTTTGCACTTATTGCAATCGGTTCGGCAAGTCATGATATCGCGGCTGATGGTTTCTATATGTATGCCCTCGACCAGCATAAGCAGGCATTTTTTGTAGGGATACGCTCCACGTTCTATCGTTTTGCAATGCTCACGGCCCTAGGTATAATTCCTGTGATTGCCGGCCTCGTTCTGAGGAATACAGGACTGGAGTCGGTTAATTTTGATGCTTCTTCAGTGCAGGCTGAAGAATACACGCCTTTTGATCCGTCATCAATTAATATTATAAGTTCAGAGGGAGAACCTGAAATACTTCTTTTCCCTGAAAAGCTTCAGGTGCCACTTTATCAGGCAGGGAAATCGCAGTCAGACTCCTCTGTAATTTATATTGCACTTTCAGCCCCTCCCGGGGAAGGAAAGACAGTTGTGGTGAATGTGACACGGAAAACAGGCAGCAAGGATATCGACATTTCCAGAAACCAGTCCGGCAGGTTTGAGTTCACAAGCCTGAACTGGAATAAACCTGTGGCTCTTTCAGTTAAGGTGAACAGGAATCTTACTGTCTCAACATCTTCAGGATTTCTTGTAACTGCAGGGAATGTAGCATTCAGCTGGACAATCGCCCTTGGTTTTATCGGAGCGCTTCTTGTTATGCTGGCAATTTATAACAGGATCATGCTTCCTCATCCTGCTGAAAACGCTGTAAAAGAAAGAATAAGCTGGGGTGTTTATAAGGAGGTTTTCGTTTCTTTTTTCACAAAACCGGGAGTAATACCGGCTCTTTTGTTTTTCCTGTTTTACAGGCTTGGCGAATCTCAGCTTGTTAAAGTGGCAACCCCCTTCCTTGTTGATTCGAGAAGTACGGGAGGAATTGGCCTTACAGCAGAACAATATGGAATTGCCTATGGTACAATTGGAATGTTGTGTTTGACTCTTGGTGGTATTCTGGGAGGAATTGCTGCTTCAAGATACGGTTTAAAAAGACTTATATGGCTGATGGCAGTCTGCATTAATCTCCCCAATGCGGTATATATTTATCTGTCATATGCACAACCAATGCCGGGTGATATAATGGTATACCTTTCAATAGCTCTTGAGCAGTTTGGCTATGGATTCGGTTTTATTGCCTATATGCTTTACATGCTCTGTTATGTAAGTGAAAGTCGTTATAAAACTGCAGAATATGCCATCTGTACTTCTTTAATGGCGCTTGGAATGATGCTGCCTGGGATGATCTCCGGATCATTACAGGAGCTGCTTGGATATCAACACTTTTTTATTTATGTCTTAATCTGTACTATACCAGGATTCTTAATTATTCCTTTCCTGAAGATAGATCCTGCTTTTGGTATAAAAAAGAATTAATCAGAAGATGAAATTTGATAAACTTAAGGCTGAACTGAAGGGAGATCTTTTCACTGATAAGATACACAGGATCCTTTATGCAACTGATGCTTCAGCATACAGGGAATTGCCTCTGGCTGTCGTCAGACCGAAAGACAAGGATGATATAAAAAAAACAATTGCTTTTGCACAAAAAGTAAAAAGCTCCATCATACCAAGAGGTGCCGGTACTTCCCTTGCAGGCCAGGTAGTCGGCTCCGGTATCGTTCTAGATGTATCGAAGTATATGAACAGGATTATCGAGGTCAATCCTTCAGAAAAGTGGGTGACAGTTGAACCGGGTGTTATCCTGGCCGAACTGAATAAGTATCTTGAATCATACGGATTGATGTTCGGACCTGAAACATCAACTGCCAACCGCTGCTGTATGGCAGGAATGCTCGGCAACAACTCCTGCGGGGCTCATTCACTTATCTATGGAAGTGTAAGGGATCATATTCTGGAAGCGGAAGTGATACTTTCCGACGGTTCTGAGGCAACATTCAATGCTCTGAACAAAGAGGAATTTCTTGAGAAGTGTTCGGGTGACAGTAATTCTGTTGAGACTTCTGTTTACCGTTACATCAGGGATGTCCTGTCTGATCCAGGCAACCGGGAAGAGATAAGGAAGCAATACCCACATCCTGATCTTACAAGAAGAAATAACGGTTATGCCCTCGACGCACTTCTTGATACCGATCCGTTTACCGGGAATGGTGAAAAATTAAACCTCTGCAGGTTGCTCGCAGGTTCAGAAGGCACACTGGCCTTCACAACCTTAATGAAGCTTAACCTCTTTCCGCTAACCAAACTTAAAACCGGACTGATCTGTGCACATTTTATGAGCCTTGCTGACGCAGTAAAGGCAAATAACCTGATCCTGAAGCATAATCCGGCTGCGGTGGAGATGATAGATGATTTTATCCTGGAATGTACAAAAGATAATATCGAACAAAACAAAAACAGGTTTTTTATAAGCGGAAATCCAAAAATCATATTGATTATTGAAGTACTCAGAAAAACCGAAAAGGAGATCATAAAAACCGCTCAGAATATTGAAAGAGATCTTCGTAATTCTGGATATGGTTATCATTTCCCGGTTTATACAGATGCTCAGGAGATACAGAAGATATGGGATCTGAGGAAGGCCGGTCTGGGTGTTCTGCTGATTATTCCCGGAGAGAAACGTTCTGTTCAGGTGATTGAGGATACAGCGGTTCTTCCTGAATATTTTCCTGATTATATAGCTGAATTTCAGGAGATTCTGAAAAATCATAACCTGAATTGCGCATATTACGCACATATTGCTACCGGTGAGCTGCATCTCAGTCCTCTCCTCGACCTCAAAGATCCTGCTGATGTTGAAATATACCGTAAGCTAGCAAGGGAAATTGCCCACCTTGTAAAAAAATACAGAGGTTCGCTTAGCGGTGAGCATGGTGATGGAAGGCTGAGGGGAGAATTCATCCCTCTGATGCTTGGAGAAGAAATATACAGAATCCTGAGGATCCTTAAAAAGACATGGGATCCTTATAATATTTTTAATCCGGGTAAGATAATAGATTCTCCTCCCATGCATACCAACCTCAGGTATCGCACAGGTGAGGTTATCAAGCCTCTTGAAACAATATTCAGTTTCCCGGATCAGGGAACTGTTCTGAGCGCTGCCGAGAAATGCAGCGGATCTGGCGATTGCCGGAAAAGTGCTCTTATAGGGGGAACAATGTGTCCTTCTTTCATGGCTTCCGGCGATGAGGATAAGTCAACAAGGGGGCGGGCAAATATCCTGCGTGAGTTTCTTACCCGCTCAAAGAAAAAGCATCCTTATAACCACAGGGAGATTTATAAGGTTATGGATCTTTGCCTCTCATGTAAAGCGTGCAAATCGGAATGCCCCTCAAATGTCGACATGACTAAATTAAAGGCAGAATTCCTGCAGCATTATTATAAATTACATGGTATCCCGATCCGGACATTACTTATAGGCTGGCTTCCCAGGATAAACAGGTTTGGCCATATTGTCAGACCAATTACAAACATGATCACAGGTCTGCCGATATTCAAAAAGATCATAAGATTTGAAGTAAAGAGAAATATTCCGCTTCTTTCAATAATTACGCTCAGGACCTGGGCCGAAAAGTGTCAGAGCGGATCGAAGAATATGAAAGATCCATTGGGAAAGGTTTATCTTTTCGCAGACGAATTTACAAATTACAACGAAAGTGATATTGGTATCAAAACAATCCTGCTTCTTGAGGCTCTTGGTTATCAGGTTGTAATACCCTCACACATCGAAAGCGGCAGAACCTTCTTATCAAAGGGATTGCTGAAGAGCGCCAGAAAAGTTGCAGAAAAGAATGTATTAATGCTGAAGGATCTTGTTTCTGAAACAACACCTCTTATCGGGATAGAGCCTTCAGCGATCCTTACGTTCAGGGATGAATATCCTGAAATTGTCAGAGAAAGCCTGAGAGACCCGGCAAAACAGCTTGGGAAAAATGCCATTATGCTTGATGAATTCATCAGCAGGGAATTTGATAAGGGAAAAATTAGTTCTGATCAGTTCTCTGATGAACAGCTTTTTATAAAGTTGCACGGGCACTGCCAGCAGAAGGCTATTGCTTCAACTTCCTTTACTAAGAAAATGCTGTCGATACCTTCCAACTACACGATTGAAGAAATACCCAGCGGATGCTGTGGTATGGCTGGATCATTCGGATATGAAAAAGAACATTATGAGCTCAGCATGAAGATAGGAGAGATGGTTTTGTTCCCTGCGGTGAGGTCCGCTCCTGAGGATGCTGTTATTGCTGCTCCCGGCACTTCATGCCGGTGCCAGATACTGGAAGGAACAGGAAGAAAAGCATTGCATCCTGCTGAGATCATGTATGATGCTTTATTGCGGTAGTTGTTTGAGGTTAAGGTTGAGGTT
>CAZWUB010000081.1:0-1407 GCA_964637415.1 uncultured Rikenellaceae bacterium | reverse complement strand
GAGGTTGAGTGTCGGGTTGGGGCTCCCCTCCTGGGAGAGCCTGTCCCGCGCAGCGGGAGGATGGGGGTGGGTAGCTCAGAGGTTGAGGTTAGGAAAGGAGGATATTTAAAATTATGAAATACAAGGGTTTGACAGATGTTGAGCTGTCGTTCATGAAACGATCGGGAAGACCGGAACATTCAACAAAGGTTCCTTATATAGTTGTTCAGAATTTTCCCGAGCTGGGTTTACTGACCTCCCTCAGATTCTTAGAATGGGTCTCAGAAAATCCGGGAGGATTGATCAGCCTTCCTACCGGAAAAACGCCCGAATATTTCATAAAATGGACCAAGAGGTTTCTTAATGGCTGGACAAATAAAGAGACCAGAAGAATAATGGAAGATCATGGGTTTTCAATCAGAAAAAAACCTTCCCTTCAGAAACTGAGATTTGTCCAGATGGATGAATTCTATCCCATCAATCCACGGCAAAAGAACAGTTTTTATGACTATGTCCTTAATTTTTATATAAAAGGATTCGGACTGGAGCCTTCGAAGGCTATGCTTATGAATGCCGACTCGATAACCCTGTGTGATGGATTGCATTATTCCGATGTCTTCCCTGATTACAGAATAGATCTTTCTCTGCGTAACAGGGAGGCAATGACCGCTCTGGAAAAAATACAACAGGTTTCGATTTTCAGGATCGACAACTGGTGCACTGAATATGAAAACAGGATAAGGGAATCGGGCGGAATAGGTTTTTTTCTTGGAGGTATCGGACCTGACGGTAGCATTGCTTTTAATACCAGAGGCAGCGATCATAATTCAACAACACGACTTACTGCCACGAATTTTGAATCACAGGCCGCATCGGCAGGCGATCTGGGAGGCATTGAAGTATCAAGGAAGCGTCTTGTTTTAACAATTGGTCTGGGTACCCTGACATATAATCCTGATTGTGCAGCAATAGTTTTTGCAGCAGGTGAAGCAAAGGCTCAGGTAATCAGAAATGCGCTTGAAAATGAACCGGATAATCTATATCCTGCAACTGTTTTACAAAGGTTGAAGAATGCCCGTTTTTATCTGACCGGTGGCGCTGCAGTTCAGCTTCATGATACTACAGATTTGTATTACCGTACAGGTAAATGGACCTTTGAGAAAACCGAAAAAGCAATATTCGATCTCTGCAGAAAAGTAGATAAGTACGCGCATAATCTTGAAATCAGTGATCTCAAAAATGACGAATACTGTTCCCTTATTCCCGGACTTGGAATTGAAAAAGTTAAGGAAGTAATACAATCAACAAAAAACAAGATTGAAAAGGGCAGGAAAAAGGAGGATGATCAGGTCTTTCTTCATACCGGCCCCCACCATGATGATATAATGCTTGGAATTTTCCCATGCATTGTTCCCCAGCTGAGGAATC
>CAZWUB010000080.1:9538-15657 GCA_964637415.1 uncultured Rikenellaceae bacterium | reverse complement strand
AATGATTTTTCTATTGCCTGATGTGCGTGAAATGCGGAAATATGAGTCAAAATCTCATTTGACGAAATCTCCTGAATAAGAAGAAGATCACTTTCTGCACTTTCGAACCATCCTTTAGTTGCTTTTTTCATAAAGAACTTTGCCTTTTTCTAATAATTCTCTGGCAAAAAGACTATTGTTTTCAATAAACTTCTTATGCATCGGTTTTGTGTGAACAATCAGATCAACCGGAAATTCCCTTTTAATTTCTGAAATTGCTTTTGATATTCGAAGATAAATCATACTTTTTTCTGAGAAACTTGAAGGTATTATTTCATCACTTGTAACAACTAAAATATCCAGATCGCTGTTATCTCCAGGTTCCCCATAAGCATAAGAACCAAAAAGAATAATTTTTTCCGGTCCTGTTCCTATAAGTTTTTCAACTAATAAAGGTATAAAGGATCGTCCTGTCATTTATCCATGCATTAATATACAAATGTAATAAATTAACCGGATGTAGTTTCAAAGTTTAATCTCTAGGCAAGAAGTAGATTTAGGTTGAGATATAGGGGGTTAAAAATCCCGCTTCAAACACTAAACTGCGGTAGCGGTTTAATATGAATAACCCCCAGCGCAACAGGGGAAAAGGAGCTACCCTATGATCTAAAGCCCTGAAGGCTTGCCTGCCTGACAGCAGTACATGCAGGGGTTTAATAATAACCAAGAAACTAATATTCAGCTCCTTCAGAGCTGGCCGGTGTTAGTTGGTCGCTTACCCCCAGTTAACACTGGGGGTTATTAATATTGCACTCTTTCAGAGTAAAATGAATTTCCTGAAATTTGAGCCGCGTAGCGGCGGCCTGTTTGTAGAAAGATCCGGAATACTCTTAATGCGACCCGGGTACCGCCTGCCCCGCCAAAATTGACGGGGGCGACTCGGAAAATCTATCGCATCATTTTATGATCCTGCCGTCAGGGTTTTGCCGCGAGTCCCAAATAGTATGGATAATTATTTTATCATCAGTGATTTGATAGTAGATTATATAATCTCCCACTATTAGTCCTTTGATAGTATCTTCGGTAGTTTTTAATCCAATGTCCGGTAATTTGATAAGGACACTAACTTGTTTCTGAATAAGCCGGTATAACTTTTTAGAATAAGTTTTGCTCTTGTTTCTCTGATCGTAAAACTCAAGGATTCCAAATAGACGTTTGATAGCTCTATCTGACCAGACTATTTTACGTTTAACCATTGATGTACCTGTTTGTCAAGTGTACTATTTTCCAGGAACAATCCTTTTTCAATCTCCTTCTTCGATTCAATGATATCATTAAGCTGATCTTGAGTTAATTGAATAACACCAGATTCTGTTTTTGCATCAAGAATCGTTTTTAGCGCCCTGAGAAACGAAATATCATTTATCTGAGCAATTCGTTGAATCAGTAATGTTTTTAATTCAAATGTTGTCATAAGTTCAAATCTGTTTTACAAAGATATTAAAACATCCGCGATTAGGTGAAATCGCACCTCAAATTAAAACGAACATAGAGCCGCATAGCGCCTTTCCCGCAAAAATTGGTGAAAGCGATCTGTTTTTAGAATTGATCCGCCACTTAGATTTTGAGCCGCGTAGCGGCGATCTGTTGGTAGAAAGATGCGGAATACTTATAATTTGAGCCGGATACCGGCGACCTGTCTGTTAAATGATTATCTCTCCAGTCATGGCAACAACATGCTGCTATAAATCTTATATTTGCTCCACAATACAATTCTTAATGAAGAGTATCTTCAAAAACAGATTCTTAACCCTGGTAATTTTAATCCCTCTTTCTATTGCTGTATTTTCCCAGGAAGTCCCCCATCCTATTAGTAATACCGGAGTTTATAATTTCCTCGATGAACTGGCTAATGACCAGATAATTTCCCTGATCTCTGCAATAAAACCTTATTCCCGGACATTTATAGCGCAGTGCCTCACAGAGGCAGACGGAAAACGGGATCAAATGACACGGAGGCAAGAGGAGGAGCTTGATTTTTACCTTCGTGACTTTTGGAAGGAGGGTGCGACGGTTCGAAGGTTTGACCCCTCCTTCGCTTCAGCTACGGAGGGTGAAAGGTTCGACGGTGGAATGGTTCGATCGGGAGACAGTGTGATTGTCCGATCGTTGGATCGTTCGATTGTTGAGGCGTTTAAAAAAGGGAATGGTGAAGGGAACTTTTTTAAACGGTTGCACGATGCCCAAAGACTTGATCTGTTCTATTATGAGGATTCGTTATTTTCAATTACTGTAAATCCTATTCTGGGCGGAGAGATGTTTTTAAATTCTTCGGGAAAGGCAACTTACTGGAGGAACGGCGCCGAAGCAAGGGCTTATGCTGCGAAATGGGGTTTCTATGCTTCACTGAGGGATAATCACGAAAAACCTTTTCTCGGGTTACCGGCATTCCTTACACCACGACAGGGTGGTCATATCAAAGGATCAACAGACTGGAGTGAGATGCAGGGCGGCATCACTTATTCATGGAAATGGGGAAGCGCCGGATTTGTCAAGGATAATATTGAATGGGGAACAAATTACAATGGTGCAAATATTTTAGGGGGAAGGAATCCTTCATTCATTCATCTGAGACTTCAGCTTAAACCAACCAAATGGTTTACATTTAATTATATCCACGGATGGCTCAACTCGATGGTTGTCGACAGCGCCAATTCATACTGGCTGACAAACAGCTACGGGACAGACTACCGAGAGGTCTACCATAAGAAATTCATCGCGGCAAATATGTTCACCTTCACCCCCATGAGATATCTCAATATTTCAGCAGGAAACAGTATTGTCTACAATAATACATCTGTCAATCCCGCTTACCTGATGCCTCTTTTCTTTTATAAGTCTGTGGATCATTCCCTGACCTCCAACATCGATAACATGAATTCCCAGATGTTCGTTGATGTCAGTTCAAGGCAGATAAAACATCTGCATCTTTATGCAACACTGTTTATTGATGAACTTGCAATCAGCAGGATCCCGAAAGATGATGAATGGAATTTCCTCAGCTGGAAGGCTGGGTTCAGATTAAGCAATTATCCGCTCACAGATGTTTATTTCACAACGGAATACACCTACACATATCCGTTATCCTTTAAACATTATGTCTCCACAATCACTTTCGAATCAAATAAATATAATCTTGGTCATTATCTGACGGATAATTCCCGTGAGTGGTATATTTCGGCAGGATATCGTCCGTTCAGCAATCTGGATATCCAGGTATATTTTTCAGATGCAATCCGGGGTCCCGATTATACAGAACTTGGTGTCCCAAGGGTTGGCAATCCGCCGCTTGAGTCAGTCGAATGGCATAATACATCTTTAGAATTTAGAGGATCTTATCAGCTCATCCACGATCTGTACTGCTGGCTATCTGTCAGTCACAGCAATATAAGCGGGGACAAGAGGTGGAGTCCGGGGTACTTTTACGGGAAGAAGAATACGATCAATGCCGGGGTGACGTTTGGGTTTTAAAAGGTGTTACGGCTTTACGGCTTTACGGCTTTACGGCTTTACGGTCTAAATCCATAACTTCGGCGCCCTAACGCCGTAATACCTTAATGCCGTAACACCATAACACCATAACCCCGTAATACCGTAACGCCGTAACACCGTAACACCTTAATCTCTCCCCCGGCTCCTGGCTTTTATAATTTTTGCCAGCATTAATGAAATAATTTGGCATTCCTTTATTAACATGTCTGAACTTTCTTCATCGAAATACCCCACTTCATTACCTATAATTACAAGTGTTTGTAATTCAGCGCATGATCCTTTTGAAATATAGAAATGACGAATTGATTGCTTATCTGTGCCTAATTCATCTCCCTCAGCAATATTAGCAGGTATGCTTATTGCAGCCCTTTGAATCTGATCTTTAAATCCAAAGTCCTTTGAGATTGTTTGTTTACTTACGAGCTGATATATTTTAACAGCTAAATCCTTGGCTTTTTGCCAAACCCTAAGTTTTCTGAAATCTCCCATGATGCAGCGATTAAGTTAATTAATAGAAATTTAGCACAACAACAAAAGTAACAGATTTGAATAACCTTTTCAAATTAAAATTAAATAACCATTATAACCAATAAACCCTATCCCGCCGTAATGCCATAACACCATAATGCCATAATGCCATAATGCCGTAATGCCGTAACACCGTAATGCCGTAACGCCGTAAAACCGCAACGCCGTACCCCCTGCGCCTTTTTTTAAATTAGTTAAAAATTCTTCGAAGATTCTTACCCCCGTTTTGCACAAAATTGCATACATTTACCCGTCGACTTCTGATCAGTACTGAATGAAAAAGAATAAATTCAGGGTCATCACGCTACTTGCTGATATTGTGATCCTTGCAATATCGTTCCTTCTTATGGCCTGGATCAAACCTGCCGGATTAAATGCATATGTCCCTACACACAGCATTTTCTTCGGCGTACTTACAGTGATCTGGCTGGCAGTTTCACTATTGAACGGCAAGATGCACAGGGGAAAGGTCATCAACTTCACCACTCTCTTCAACAGGGTCATAAGCAGTAATATAATTGCAATCTCAATTACTGCCCTGGTAATGTATACCTTCCGCGACTATTCCTACTCCCGTACTGTTGTGCTCGGGACTACAGTTATTGCAACAATACTGGAGCTCCTTTTCGGATCAGCTTTCATTGCATATAAAAAAGCAAATATCAGGGACTATGAGGAGGCGGATAAATTCAGGAAGTATAAAAAACCAAGTGAGGAAGAGCTTGTAAATAACCTGAATGGCAACGGGAACGGGATCAGTCATGGAAATGTCCATGAAGTCAATCCTTCAATCGTTAAAGCTATAGAGAAAGAATCGGGAGCTGAGATGGCAAAGGCAATTGTTGAAATGACCGGGCCAAAACTTAGTGACAAGACTGCTGTGCTTTCAACGACAACAATTTTTAATATTGAGAGCCTTCCTGAAGACAAGTATACTTATATTATTAATCTGCATAAGATCAATGATATAAAACAACTCGATCAGTTCATTGATGCGGTAAACAGCAAGCTGGATAAGAATGGATATTTTTTCTGCTGTGTTGAGACCAAAGATCAGCGGAAAAAGAGAATCCTTAAGAAGTTCCCTCCTGTACTGAATTATATTTATTATTCACTTGATTTTATCCTGAAGCGTGTCCTGCCAAAGCTCAGATTCACCCGTCCGTTGTATATGTTACTTACCCGCGGGAATAATGCAGTTATCACCCGTGCCGAAGCGCTCGGCCGCCTGTGCAGAGGTGGATTCAGAATAAGACAGGAATCATTCATCGGAAACAATCTTTGTATTGAAGCAAAAAAGACAGGGGATCCGCTTCCTACTAACGGATACTACTACGGTCCAATTATTGCACTCCCAAGAGTCGGCAAAAACGGTAATACAATAAAGGTTTATAAGCTGAGAACAATGCATCCGTACTCGGAATATATCCAGGATTATGTCTACAAGATGCATGACCTCCAGGAAGGGGGTAAATTCAAGGATGATTTCCGTATCACTTCATGGGGATCGCTTTGCAGAAAGGTATGGCTCGATGAAGTGCCGATGTTCATTAATATGTTCGAGGGGAATATGAAGCTTGTCGGTGTCAGGCCTCTGAGCAAACAGTATTTCGATCTTTATGATGATAAGATCAAGGACAAAAGATTAAAGCATAAACCCGGACTTGTCCCGCCATACTATGCAGATATGCCCTCAAATCTTGAAGAGATTCAGGAATCGGAATTGAGATACCTCGAAGAGTATGAAAAAAGTCCTTTCAAGACCGATACTAAGTACTTCTTCAGATCGTGGTGGAATATTTTTTTCCATGACGCGAGAAGCAAGTAAGAAGGAGGGGGAGACAGGGTGAGAGGGAGATAAGGAGAGGGGGAGATAAGGAGACGAAGAGACGGAGGGACGAAGGGACGAAGGAAATGTGGCGAGCCAGAAACTCCCCTCCTGGGAGGGGATGGGGGTGGGTTTTGAAGCAGGAAGTGTAAAAAGGGAGAGAGAAAGAAAGAAGGAGAGGGAGAAAAGGAGAGGGGGAGAAAGAAGGAGAGGGAGATAAAGAGAGGGGGAG
>CAZWUB010000080.1:0-9528 GCA_964637415.1 uncultured Rikenellaceae bacterium | reverse complement strand
ACGGAGGGACATAGAGACCGCACGACTGCACGACCGCACGACCGCACGACCGCATGACCGCATGACCAACAGACTAACAGACAATTTTCGAAACATGGATAATAAAAAGAAGAAAGTATTTGTATCAGGATGTTTTGATATGCTCCACTCGGGGCATGTTGCATTTTTACAGGAAGCAGCTGAATTCGGGGATCTGTATATCGGTCTGGGTTCGGATAAAACAATCAAGGACCTCAAGGGAAGGGATACCGTTTATTCGGAAGAAGAACGTGCATATATGATAAGCGCTTTGTCATGTGTCCATAAGGTTGCTGTTAACAGGGGAAGCGGTCTTATGGATTTTGAAGAAGATATGCGGATCCTCAGACCGGATATATTCATTGTCAATGAAGACGGGCATTCACCTGAAAAAGAAGATCTCTGCAGGGACCTCGGCATTGAGTATAAGGTCTTAAGGAGAATTCCTCATGCCAACCTGCCGGCAAGATCAACAACTGCATTGCGTTCATCCAGACCTATTCCTTACAGGGTGGATCTTGCAGGGACATGGATCGATCAGCCTTATGTTTCGAAATATTATCCCGGCGCTGCAATTACAGCATCGATAGAACCAACAATAGAATTCAATGAGCGGTCAGGAATGGCCACATCAACAAGAAAAAAGGCGATCGAGCTGTGGAATGATCATCTTCCCCTTGAAAAACCTGAAAAGCTTGCCAAAACACTGTTCAGATATGATAATGATCCCGGGACAGTCGAGGTGAGCGGTTCACAGGATTCTATAGGGATTACGATGCCGGGGATTAATAAGTTCTTTTATGATAAGGGGAAATACTGGCCTTCTCATTTCGACACAATTTCGGATCCCGCAATATTGAAATGGCTCGAGGAAAGGCTATTCATGGTAACCCTGTGGCCCAGACCGGTTGGATTTAATGTTCTTTCGGATACACATATTAATGAGCAGAATGTAAAGAGCCTTACTGATGCTGCCGATCTTGCCTGGGAAGGATTGCTTGGCAAAGACATGAAGAAATTCTCAAAGGGCTTCCTCGATTCCTTCAATTCCCAGATAAGGATGTTCCCCAAAATGGTAACTCCCGAAATAGAGAAGATCATAAAACAATACGAAGGAAAAGCCAGAGCCTGGAAATTATCAGGCGCCGGTGGCGGAGGTTATCTGATCCTTATAAGTGAAGAAGATATTCCGAATTCTTTTAAGATAAAGATCAGACTCAAAGAGCTGGGATTCTGAAAGACTAAAATTTCCTCAGGAAGGTCACCGGTATTGTGAGTATAATATTCTGGTCGAGCTTATCAATGCGGATCAATACCCTGTTCTTCCCCCCGAACTTTATCAGCTCTCCCGTAAGACCTACCATTGATCCGTTGATAACCTCAACCTGATCGCCCTGTTCAAATTTTTCGGTAGTGACCTCAATCTCTGCATCGCTGTCGACAATCAACCTGAGATTATCGATCTGTTTCTGGGGAATTGCCACAGGTTGTCCTTCAAAGGAAATGAACTTAACAACCCCGTTTGTCCTGTACACTTTCGGGAACTCTTTCGGAACAACTTTTACAAAGACATAAGATGACAGAAGAGGCTTCATGACAAGCTTTTTTCTGTCGCTCCACTTCCTGTAAGTCCTCTGAAGAGGCAGGAAAGATTCAACACCCTCTTCACACAGTCTTGTATGAACAAGTTTTTCAGCACGTGGATTGGTATAGATGGCAAACCATTTCGGAGGTTGTTTCTTCGTGAGAATATTTAACTTGTTTCCTTCCTGTGGTGCGACAGTGTCCATTCACGTAAATTTTGCGCGTAAAGATAAAAAAAAGGTCCAAAGGTGCAAACAGGCGCAGGGGCACAGCGGCGCAGGGGCTCAGCGGTACAACGGCAGAAAATGGCTCAGCGGCGCAGGGGCGCAGCGGCACAAAGGCACAGGGGCACAACGGCGCAGCGGCGCAGGGGCTCAGCGGCGCAATGTCGGAATTATACTGGCAAGAAGGGAGTGATCAATGATGCATAGTCCCCTTTACCATTGTGCCATTGCCCCTCTGTGCCGTTGAGCCTTCCCTTACCTCTTCGCCATTGTACCGCTGAGTTGTTCTTGCCGCTGTACCAAAGTGCCTTTGAGCCGCTGAGCCTTTCTTGACGTTGTGCCGCTGTACCTTTCTTGACCCTGTGCCTCTGCGCCATTGCGCCGCTGAGCCCCTGCACCTTTGTGCCTGTTGTTAATAACGTTTCGTTTTTTTTATAACTAAAAAATCCTACCTTTGCGGCATAATTTAAATCTTATGCTATGGCTGAAAAGACAAGATATTCGGATGAGGAACTTGAGGAATTCAGGGAAATCATCCTTGCGAAGCTGGATAAGGCCAGAAAAGATTATGACATATTGAAGTCGAGCATAACTCACGAGGAAAGTAACGATACTATGGATACCTCTCCTACTTTCAAAGTACTGGAAGAGGGCGCAACTACCTTATCAAAAGAGGAAGCCGGCAGACTGGCCCAGCGTCAGCTTAAGTTCATACAACACCTTCAGGCTGCACTTGTAAGGATCGAAAACAAAACTTACGGTATCTGTCGTGAAACAGGACAGCTGATATCCAAGGAAAGATTGCGTGCCGTGCCTCATGCCACGCTCTGCATTGATGCAAAAATGAAACAGAAATAGGGCACAGGCGATAACCCCTCACGGACAACCTTAAAACTGTCTGTGGAGGTAAAGTTGCCAAGGCTAATAAGAATAGGGAAAGCCGTCTCAGACAGGGACGGTTTTTCTTTCACCTATCTGCTGCCTCCACATAGCATAATAAAGTCCTTTTTTATCCAGAAGGGTATAATGCGTCCCTTCTTCAATTATCTTCCCCTTTTCCAGAACATAGATCCTGTCGGCATGCATAATTGTCGACAAACGGTGAGCTATCATAAGAGTGATCTGCTGCTTACCTGATGATATATCTCTCAGGGTGTCTGTTATCTCTTCTTCGGTAATTGAATCAAGGGCAGAAGTGGCCTCATCAAATATCAGGATGTTTGGCTTCCTGACAAGCGCCCTGGCAATTGCAAGTCTTTGCTTTTCTCCTCCCGAAACCATCTTCCCTCCTTCCCCGAGAATTGTATCAAGTCCCTTTGGCGAACATCTGACCAGTTCAGTGGCGGAGGCTTTCCTCAGCGCTTCGTTTATCTCTTCATCTGTCGCTTCAGGCTTAACAAACTGAAGGTTCTCCCTGATAGTCCCGGAAAAAAGCTGGGTATCCTGTGTAACAAAACCCAGCTGCCTCCTCATCTTATTATATCGGATATCCTTTGCAGGAATATCATCATAATAAATTGTTCCTAAGGTTGGTGTATATAATCCGACAAGAAGCTTGACAAGAGTTGTCTTCCCGCAACCTGACGGACCCACAAAAGCAATTGTTTCTCCCCGTTTGACCCTGAATGATAGATTTTCAATTGCATCATGATCGGCTTTTTTATAACGAAAACTTACTTTGTCAAAATTAAGCTTCTCGATATCACCTATCTCGACAGGATCTTCAGGCCGGTATTCAGGTTCTTTCTTCATCAGCTCGTTGAATATCTGAAGGGAAGCCTCGGCTTCACGATAGGCAAGAATTATACTCCCGAGATCCTGGAGCGGGAACATGATACGGGTTGATATGAACTGCATTGATATCAGCTCACCTGTTGAAAGCAGATTGCGGAAGATGAGCCATAACAGGATAAAAAGGATCGATTCCCTCAGAACAAGCAGTACAGAACTCTGCATGAAGGAGAGGGTCCGTATCCTCTTTACCTTATTCATCTCCAGATCGAAAATCTTTTTGGTGAAGGTCTTCAATCGCCTGATTTCCGGATAAGTCAGACCCAGACTCTTGACCAGCTCGATATTCCTGAGTGATTCGGTGATTGAACCGCTCATCTTATTGGTCTCCTTTATTACTGCCCTCTGGATTGTTTTTATTTTCCTGCTAAGAAGTCCTGTCAGGCTTCCCAGCACCACAACCCCGATGAAAAATACAGGGATCAGTGCCCAGTGTTTTGTAATCGCGTACCAGATCAGAAAAGCAATTCCTACAGCTGATGAAAACATTGTGCTGATGAAAGAACTTATAAACCGTTCATTGTCAGTTCTCACCTTCTGAAGAACAGAAAGAACATGTCCGCTGCTTGTCTCTTCAAACTCGTGATATGGAAGACGAAGGGTATGCTTTAATCCTTCGTCGAAAACAGACAGTCCGAATTTATGGACAACCAGACGGGTCACATAATCTGTGAAGGCACGTGCCAGTCTCGACATAAGTGCAATACCCACTGCAAGGGCCAGCAATCTCAGGGCTCCCCTTATCAGCTCATCCTCAGAGCGATCGCCTCTGTTCACTGCAAAATTATCAATGATCTTTCCAAAGATGATAGGATCAATAAGTTCGAGTATCTGAGCAATTGCTGCAAGGCCCATTGCCAGAAACAACAAGCTTTTAAAAGGTTTTAAATATTTCCAGATGATCTTCATGCAAAAAAATTAGCTTAAGTGGTTTAATAACCATTCTTGTTTAACCACAAAGAGCACAAAGGTTATCACAAAGGAACACAAAGGAAATCAGGAAATTATGAACCTCTATGAATTAAACAGACTTAATTATTACTTCAATATATTCCTGAAATATCCGATTGTTTTTTCAAGTCCTTCTTCAAGTCCGACAACCGGTTTCCATCCCAGCTCCCTGACTGCAAGAGCAATATCCGGCTTCCTTTGCTTCGGATCATCCTCAGGAAGAGGCAGATACCTGATCTTCGATTTTGATCCTGTCATCTTTATGATCTTATCTGCCATATCCTTCACCGAAAACTCAATCGGGTTACCCAGGTTTACCGGTCCTGTGAAGCTATCGGGAGTCTCCATCAGTTTTATCAGTCCGTTTATAAGATCATCGACATACTGGAAGCTGCGGGTATGTGAGCCGTCACCGAAAATTGTGATATCCTCCCCTTTCAGCGCCTGAACAATGAAATTTGAGATCACCCTCCCGTCATCTGAACTCATTCTGGGGCCATAGGTATTGAATATCCTTGCTATTTTGATCTTCAGTTTGTGCTGCATGTAATAATTCATGAAAAGCGTCTCGGCACAACGTTTCCCCTCATCATAGCATGCCCGCGGACCAAGAGTATTTACATTTCCCCAATAGCTTTCGGGTTGTGGATGGACAGCCGGATCACCATACACCTCACTAGTCGAAGCCTGAAGTACCTTCGATTTGGTCCTCTTGGCCAGCCCGAGAGTATTTATGGCACCCATCACTGATGTTTTGATTGTCTTTATACCATTATATTGATAGTGGACAGGTGAGGCAGGACAGGCAAGGTTGTATATCTCATCGACCTCGATATAGACCGGCATTGTTATATCATGTCTGATAACTTCGAAGCAGTGGTTATCGAGAAGATGCATAATATTCTTCTTTGACCCGGTGAAGTAATTATCGAGGCAGATGACTTCATTTCCCAGGCTGAGGAGCTTTTCGCAAAGGTGTGATCCGATAAATCCGGCACCTCCGGTGATGAGGATTCGTTTCATTGGCGTTTTATAGTACACAAAGGTAACGAAAAGAAAAATCCAATCCCCCGTAAAACTAGTCCTTATCGATAACGACCTTCACGACAACCTCATCAATCTCCACTTCCGTAACCTTCCGTCCCGACAATTCCTTTTCCAGAACAACCTCTCTGGCAAGTGTCTGTGAACCAATATATCCTGAATGCCTCTTAACAGCTTCCCTCACAAAATCAAGATCCTCGATCTTGACAACGATCTTGTCCGTCACATTATAGCCGCTATCCTTGCGAATGTTCTGGATACGGTTGACAAATTCACGCGCAATACCTTCATAGCGAAGCTCATCGGTCACAGTAACATCGAGCGCCACAGTAAGCTTGCCGTCGTTGGCAACCTGCCATCCGGGAATATCTTCAGAAATGATCTCAACATCATTAAGTGTAAGGTCTGTCTTCTGTCCGTTTATTACAAGTGAATGTGATCCGGTCGCTTCAAAGGTTGCAATATCCTTCTGTGTAAGTCCTGATATTGAATTGCTTACCTCTTTCATAAGCTTCCCAAACCTCGGACCAAGGGTTTTGAAGTTCGGCTTTATCCTTTTTACAAGTATCGCCGCTGTATCTTCAATATATTCAACTTCTTTCACATTGATCTCGGTAAGCACAAGATCCCTGACTGCTTCAAACTTCTTTTTAAAATTCCTGTCGGGAAGCGGGATCATTATCTTTGCAAGAGGCTGACGTACTTTTATACTCACTTTCCTTCTCAGCCCATGAACCATTGAAGATATTTTCTGAGCTATATCCATTCTCTCCTCAAGATCCTTATCAATAAGCGATTCATCATGCTTCGGGAAGACAGCCAGATGAACAGATTCCTCAGGATGTCTGCCCGTAGTCATGTTGAGGTCGCGGAATAGCTGATCCATAAAAAATGGAGCAATGGGAGCTGCAAGTCTGCTTACTGTTTCCAGACATGCATAAAGTGTCTGGTATGCTGAAATCTTATCATGATCATATTCTCCGCCCCAATAGCGTTTTCTGCTCTGGCGTACATACCAGTTGCTGAGGTTATCTATCACGAAATCCTGGATAGCTCTCGCTGCCCTTGTAAGATCATAGTCTTCATAACACTTCCCGACTTCCCTTACAAGAGAGTTGAGAAGCGACATTATCCACCTGTCAATTTCCGGTCTGTCGTTCACAAGAATATCTCTTTCCGCAAACCTGAAATTATCGACATTTGCATACAGGGCAAAAAAAGAATACGTATTGTACAGGGTCCCGAAAAATTTGCGTTTCACTTCATCAACCCCTTCAATATCGAATTTAAGGTTATCCCAGGGCTGAGCGTTTGTAAGCATATACCAGCGAAGGGGATCGGAACCATATTCTTCAATGATCTTAAACGGATCGGCGGCATTACCCAGACGCTTCGACATCTTGTTCCCGTTCTTATCAAGCACAAGGCCATTTGAAATTATATTCTTAAATGCAACAGAATCGGATGTCATACAGGCTATTGCATGAAGGGTAAAGAACCATCCTCTTGTCTGGTCAACACCTTCGGCAATGAAATCGGCCGGGAACATTTCGCTGAAATTTTCTTTATTTTCAAACGGATAATGAGCCTGGGCATAAGGCATTGCTCCCGAGTCGAACCATACATCTATCAGGTCCGGCTCACGGTACATTTTCTTTCCCGATTTACTTACGAGGACTATCTCATCAACAAAAGGTCTGTGAAGATCGAACTTCTCATAATTGCTCTTTGAGTTATCACCTTCAACATATCTGGCAAGCGGATTCTTCTTCATGAATCCGGCGCTGACAGATCTCTCAATTTCAGCTTTAAGTTCACTCACAGAACCTATGCATATTGATTCCTTCCTGTCATCAGTCATCCAGATAGGTAAAGGAGTTCCCCAGAAACGTGATCGTGAGAGGTTCCAGTCAACCAGGTTCTCCAGCCATTTGCCAAAACGGCCCGAGCCTGTTGACTGGGGTTTCCAGTTGATAGTATTATTAAGCTCAATAAGCCTGTTACGCAATGCAGTTGTGCGGATGAACCATGCATCGAGGGGATAATAAAGTACCGGCTTATCGGTGCGCCAGCAGTGTGGATAGCTGTGAACCATCTTTTCGATCCTGAATACTTTTCCGCTCTGTTTGAGCATAACTGCTATATCCACGTCGAGGGTATCAGCATCCTGACGCATAGCCTCATCATACTCGTTCTTCACCGGACGGCCGGCGAAGCCTGTATATGTATTTAAATTAACCCTTTCAACTACAAAATCCTCATCCAGATCGGCAACAGGCACCATATATCCCTTCCGGTCAACCATCGGACCATAAGTACCGTCCTTCAACTTTAACAACATTGCAGGAACACCGTTATCTTTCCCGATCTTATAGTCATCAGCACCGAATGTCGGGGCTATGTGAACGATACCGGTGCCTTCCTCAGTTGTAACAAAATCACCCGTAAGAACCCTGAATGCTCCGTCATCAGGTTTAACCCAGCCAATAAGCTGCTCATAGTTAATGTCTTCAAGCTTCTTTCCTGAAAATTCATCCAATATTTTATAAGGTATCTTTTTATCACCGGGTTTATATTCTGAGATCTGAAGACCGGCATTTGACTCTGGGAACATCGAATTAAGCAGATCTTTGGCGATTATAACAGTAAGCGGTTCCCCGGAATATGGATTAAAGCTGCGTACCTTAATATATTTTATATCTTCCCCTACAGCAAGTGCAGTGTTTGATGGAAGGGTCCACGGTGTAGTGGTCCACGCCATAATATGGACCGCATCAGTATCAATATGTTTATAAAGAAACTCTGATCTATGATCCCGTATCAATCTGAAGAGTGCAATACAAGTTGTATCCTTAACATCGCGGTAGCAGTTCGGGAGGTTAAGCTCATGTGAGCTCAGGCCGGTACCTGCTGCCGGAGAAAAAGGCTGAATCGTATAATCTTTATAAAGAAGATCTTTTGAATACAATTGTTTCAGAAGCCACCATAGTGTTTCAATATAACGGTTGTCATATGTTATATACGGATCGTCCATATTAACCCAGTATCCCATTTTGCGGGTAAGTTCTTCCCACTGATCGGTATATTTCATCACATCGATCCGGCAGGCTTTATTGAATTCCTCAATGGAGATCTTTTCTGTTCCGATATCTTCCTTTGTTATGCCAAGGGATTTTTCAACACCAAGCTCTATAGGTAAGCCGTGAGTATCCCATCCTGCTTTACGCTTGACTTCATATCCGCACTGCGTTTTATAGCGACAGATTGCATCTTTAATGGCGCGTGCCATAACATGGTGAATGCCGGGCATCCCGTTTGCTGATGGCGGGCCTTCATAAAATATAAATTCACCTTTCCCGTCAAGCTGACGGATACTTTTCCGGAATGCGTCATTTTTGTCCCATATCCCGAGTACATCTTTGTTTACCTGAGCAAGGTCAAGGGCCTTATATTCAGGAAATCGCTTCCCCATTGAACTGATGTTTAAGTTATTTAAAAAACGGACAAAGATAATAAAAGTTAGAGAAGGATGAAAGGAGGTGAGGAAGGAGGGGGGGGGGGGAAGGGGAGAAAAGGAGAGGGGGAGAGGGGGTGATTGGCGCAGGGCTCAGAGCGCAGAGCTCAGAGCGCAGGGGAAGAAGGGACGAAAAGACATGGCTCAGAGCGCAGAGCTCAGAGCACAGGGGAAGAAGGGACGGAGGGCTCAGAGCGCAGAGCTCAGAGCACAGGGGAGAAGGGACGGAGAGACAAAGGGACAAGAATCATTTTATTTTGAGCCTCGTGGAGGCGTCCTTTTCGTAGGAAAGAGATATTTGAACAGTTTTTGAGCCTCGTAGAGGCATCCTGTTTGTAGGATAAAAACATTTGGACAGTTTTTAAGCCTCGTAGAGGCGACCTGTTTGTAGGATAAGAGCAT
>CAZWUB010000079.1:13189-15851 GCA_964637415.1 uncultured Rikenellaceae bacterium | reverse complement strand
TGGAGTTTAGGGTAAATTTTCGTTGCAGGTTGCAGGTTGCCAATTGCCAACTGCCAACTGCCAACTTATTTACATGAGAGGCAGTGCATGTTGTATATCCTGCCAGAATTTTTCATCCATAAGGAAAGCGGCGCCGAGGCGGGCAGCATCTTCTTTGAGTTCTGACAATGCAACCCTGCAATTACATTCTTCCCGTTTCAGCTTGCTTTCGAAGGTATCTCCGAAGAGATTGTAGGCATGGGATATATTACCTCCGACAACTACTATCTCAGCCTTAAATTTCTTAAGCCATGGTGCAAGAAATGCGGCCAGGTTATCGCCGAATTCACGGAAAAGGTTTATTGCAATCTGATCGCAGGCAGCCTTGTCGGCAAGTTCTTTAACTCCTTTCGTTTCAATACCAGTGAGCTTGTTATAACTTCCGATGAACCACCTGGTCGAAAAATAGTCATCAGCAATATTATCTTTATATGGAAGGTGATAAACACAGCCAAGTTTGGGAACTTCATCACCGTCTACAACAGGGATCCTGTTACTGATGAAAGCAGATCCGAATCCGGTTCCAAGGGTTATACACATGGAACGGTTATACCCTGACGCTTTTCCAACAAGCGCTTCACCAACGGCAAATGATGAGACATCATTCATAAACCTGACGGGAAAATCATCCGGGACTTTAAGAGCCTTTGCGATCTCTTCCTTAACATTACAGCCGTACAAATTCTCATATTTGGCTACACCTTTAATATAACTGATACCTTTAACATAATCGAAAGGACCCGGCATGCCAAAGCCTATTCCCTTAAGGTTTTCCCGCGGTATTTTGCTGACAGCTGCCGACAGGGCATCAGCCCATACCGAAATGATCTCGGCTGCCGGTGCCTTGTTGTTCACATCTCTCTCTGTTATTGTCTCTTTAAGGATTCTGAATGATCCAATATCAACTGCTGCACAACTGATATGGCTGCCACCTATATCAGCGCCAATTGCTAATTTCTGATCCATATATATCGGGATTAAAGAAGTTAATTAATCTCTGGTAAAACAGGCTTTGAAAATATCTAAAATCAGCTTCACAACAAAATTTATTTTCATTTATTCCGAAAACCTGATCATTTTAATGATTTATGTGATTTAATTATTATAATTTCGACTTATGTTTACCTGATAAAGGCTTACTTACTGAAAAATACATAAAAAGGATATATGGCAAAAGTCACTAAGGAAGATGCTCTTCTCTATCACAGCAGGGGCCGTCATGGCAAGGTTGAAGTGATACCTACAAAACCGTATGCGACTCAATTCGATTTAAGTCTTGCTTATACTCCCGGTGTGGCATGGCCCTGCCTGGAGATCCAGAAAAATCCTGAAGATGCTTACATTTACACAGCCAAAGGCAATCTTGTTGCAGTCATTTCGAACGGAACAGCCGTTTTGGGTCTCGGTGATATCGGAACCCTTGCCGGCAAGCCTGTAATGGAGGGCAAAGGATTATTATTCAAGGTTTTTGCCGATATTGATGTGTTCGATATTGAAGTTGATGAAAAGGACCCTGCAAAGCTTGTTGAGGTCTGCGCCAAAATTTCCCCGACATTCGGCGGGATAAACCTTGAGGATATAAAGGCTCCGGAATGCTTCGAGGTAGAATCAAAACTGAAAGCTTTGCTCGATATCCCGGTATTTCACGATGATCAGCATGGTACTGCGATAATATCCGGAGCCGGACTTTTAAATTCGCTGGAGATAACAGGTAAGGAAATTGATAAGCTGAAATTAGTTGTTTGTGGCGCCGGAGCCGCAGCCATTTCCTGCTCCAGACTATACATTTCGCTGGGAGTAAAAAGAGAGAATATAGTGATGGTTGACAGTAAGGGTGTTATCAACCGGAAAAGAAATGATCTGAATAAATACAAGCAGGAATTCGCAACAGAAAGAAATATAGACACACTTGCTGATGCAGTAAAGGGAGCAGACCTTTTCCTTGGTCTGTCTGTTGCCGGAATGCTTACAAAAGAGATGCTTTCAACAATGGCTGATCATCCTGTAGTATTTGCAATGGCCAATCCCAATCCTGAGATTTCCTTTGAAGACGCAATGGAGACACGGGATGACCTTATTTTTGCAACCGGACGTTCGGATTATCCGAATCAGATCAATAATGTTCTCGGGTTTCCTTATATTTTCAGGGGTGCCCTGGATGTGAGAGCATCGACAATAAATGAAGAAATGAAGCTGGCTGCATCAAAAGCGCTGGCTGCCCTTACAAAAGAACCTGTACCGGATTGTGTTCTGAAAGCATATAATCTCGAAAAGCTTTCATTCGGCAAGGATTATATTATCCCTAAGCCTCTCGATCCCCGGCTCATTTCCTGTGTGGCTCCTGCTGTTGCAAAAGCAGCAATAGACAGCGGTGTTGCAAAATTCCCGATAACCGACTGGGAAGCATATAAAAAGAACCTCGACAAAAGGACAAGCGAGCATATCAAAAGTATCGGGGACATTAGCTGCAGATAAGCTCAGGGCACAGGGCTCAGACTGCATGACCGCACGACCGCAAGACCGCAAGACTGCAAGACCGCAAGACCGCCAGCCTTCGCTACCTCCTTCGCTAAAGCTTCGGAGGTCAAAGAAGGCTTCGGCTGGCAAAGCACGACTGAACGAC
>CAZWUB010000079.1:4650-13179 GCA_964637415.1 uncultured Rikenellaceae bacterium | reverse complement strand
AGAGTATCGGGGACATAAGCTGCAAATAAGAGCACAGGGCGAAGAGCGAAGAGCATGACCGCACGACTAAAAGACTACCCGACCGACCTTCTTCTCATACATTTCAGCAATCAGCTCCGCAGTCTCAGGAATTCCGAAAGATTTCCTGTTTAAAGTGATGTCGAAAAGGTAATCTATATTAACTGACTTCTTTTCCAGGAAAGTTGTAATCAGATTATGCCTTTTTTCATCGGTATCGACGATATACTCTTCAGCTTTAGACATATTCAGCTCCTTTTTCCTCATAACATTTTCGACCCTCCAGTAAAAAGGAGCTATAAGCCTTACATGCAGTGATTTTGGTATGTTCTGTGCAATAGAGACCCCGCCCCTTCCCACAAGTACTATGTGGCCTTCCTTACACATTGGAAGGATAACATCCCTTATTGCTTTCTTGATCCTGAGATCACTTACATACCCGCCTGAAAAAGCCATTATCATTTCCGACATGTTGGAGAGCTCATACCCCTTATAAAAGGATTCCACTCTTTCGGAATTTGTATTCAGCTCTTTTGCGATATCATAAATGATGTCTTTATCAACCCATCTCCACTTTTTTGAATCTCCCTTGCGGTTAAGGATATCGACAATATGTCCGGCTACCTGCCGGGCATCGCAACCTGTCAGCCTCGAAATTGTAATAACAGGACCATCATTAGCAGCAGGCTTACTCATTATTTCCTGACGGTGACGGGTGTCGAAGTAATCAAAAAATTTCTCCATTTTGTATCCCTCCTTTTTTTACAGAACAAGTTCCGGGTTTTATTATCTGTATTTAACTAACTATATTTATGCTGTTTATGTTGCTGTATTGACTCACGGGACAAGCTCTGCTCCTATCCCTGAAATAATCCTTTAAGATAAAAAAAAATTAAAACCTGAAATACTTTTACCTGTACTCTTTTAAATACTGCTGATAATTTTGTTGAAACTTGCTTTCAATCAGCTATCTGATGGCCCGATTTTTGTGGATTTTCAATGACTATGAAAGTACCGGTAAATAAAATATCGCTCCTGGTTCTTGCACTTATCAGCCTTGCGGGATGCGGGAAGAATTTCACCCTCAGTGATGAGCAGGAAATACTCTTTCAGTATGAATACCGGAATTATGCCTGGGGAAAACAGCATCAGGGATTTTTTATCGATAAGAAGGGTAATATACTGACATACGCCAATCCGGAAGGATGGAACAATCCTGACAGTGACATGATGATCTACCAGGACAAGCTTCATGAGAATCTTGACAAGTGTAAGATCTCAGATAAAACAGTTCCTTTATATGAGCTTGATAAGTTCGCCCGTCATATTCCAAATATTTCATCAAGTAAAGTATCGGCCATGCGAAACACCGGTGCTGATATGGGTTCGCATTCATTTATCTGTTATAAATTCGATGAGACCTTCCATGTTTATAAAGGCTATCTTATTAAAATGGAAGGTGATAATACCTGTGAGAACCTGAATTTCTATTCCAAAAAAATTGTATCATGGATGAAGGGTATTGTTGATGCAGGCTACCCTGAATAAGAAGATCCTTCACAAACGTCCGGAAATTCTGTACCTTTAATCAAGTATTCCTTCACTCTGTTTGCTTATTCGGGCGATTTGCTTAATTTTACTTCCGGCGATTTAATTTCCTGAAACTAATAAAAATTTAACCTATGAATGATTTTATTACCAACAGACCGGAGCTTGTCTGGTTTATCCTTGGTTTGATCCTGCTTCTCGCGGAGCTGGTTCTGCCGGGCTTTGTTATTTTCTTTTTCGGTGTGGGCGCCTGGATCACGGCGCTTGTGTGCCTTTTCACCAACCCCGGGTTCAACCTCCAGGCTCTCATCTTTGCAGTTACCTCAGTTCTTGCACTCATAATTTTCCGCAAAATGATCCAGAACAAATTCATTTATAATAAGGATGACCGGTCCGGAGAAGTTGAGGACGAATTTACAGGTAAGGAAGCTGTTGCGGTAGTTGATTTCGGAGCTGACAGAACGGGAAAAGTTGAGTTCAAGGGAACTTCCTGGAAAGCCGAATCGAAAGAGGAAATAGCAGCCGGACAGAAAGTTATAATCCTTGGAAAAGAAAGTTTTAAATTAATAGTTGAACCAAAAAACAGGACAAAATGACACAATTAAACACTTTTCTATTATTAATGGCAGGATCCAGTATGACTGTCATACTCATTGGTATAATCATACTCGGTTTCATCCTGATCGCATCAATGATAAAGGTAGTGCCTCAAAGGACTGCAATCATTGTTGAGAGACTCGGTAAATACAGGGCAACATTTACGGCAGGCTTCCAGGTGCTTATTCCGTTCATCGATAAGGTCCGCTACAGACATACCCTCAAGGAACAGGCAATTGATGTTCCTCCTCAGGTATGTATTACCCGTGATAACATAGCCGTTGAGGTTGACGGTATTCTGTATCTGCAGGTCCTCGACCCTCAGAAGGCATCTTATGGAATTGATAATTATAGATTTGCATCAATACAGATCGCCCAGACAACAATGAGGAGCATCATTGGTAAACTTGAACTGGACCGGACTTTCGAAGAGAGAGAAACAATTAACGTATCTATTGTTGAAGCTGTCGATAAAGCCAGTGAACCATGGGGCGTAAAGGTTACAAGATATGAGGTGAAGAACATATCACCACCTCAGAGCATCAGGGATGCAATGGAAAAACAAATGAGGGCGGAAAGAGAAAAACGGGCTGTTATAGCTGAATCAGAAGGAACAAGACAGGCTAAAATAAATAATGCTGATGGCGACAAGCAGGAGTTTATTCTGAAATCGGAAGGTGAAAAGCAAAGGCGTATAAACGAAGCTGCCGGACGTGCTTCGGAAATAGAACAGGTGGCGACTGCAACAGCGAACGGACTAAGGGCAATTTCCAAAGCCATTTCAGAAGAAAACGGACTTAATGCAGTGAACCTGCGGATCGCAGAACAATATCTTAACGCATTCGGGAATCTGGCAAAAACGAATAACACGATGATACTTCCGTCAAATCTTTCGGATATTGCCGGAGTCGTTGCAACAGCAACATCCGTATTCAATGAAACCAGGGATAAGAAGAAATAGGTAAGTACACGAACTCACCCCCTTTAATTCCCCCTCTCTTCCCGTATTGCGGGACTTCCTCATTTCATTCGTCAGGCTCCGCAAAGAGGGGGAGTTTTTATGAAAAATACGTATTATAAAGGCTCTGTTCTAACTTATAAATCAGATGACCTGAGTTTGATATGTATTCAATTACAATTTAAAGTCATCAATAATAATAACATTCAATTTTTATTTTGACAGTTGATTATTCCGGACTTTTATTGCTCAATTCCCTTGTTAAATTGAAATACTTTTCGGTAAACCGGTAAGCTTACCGCGTAGCGGTTAGGGTATTGTAGGAAAGATTCTATCAGAATAATAATTCCGCGTAGCGGATATGGTATTTTTCTCCATAACCTCTACGAGGTATTAAATCATCCGATAGAACCTTTACCTACAATACCCTATGCCTATGGGCAAAATAAATGTATTAATTATTGCTGATATTTCAATTTCCAATATGTCCTATAATATTGATATTATGATAATTGACCTGATCATAGCAGTGCTATATAAATCATAACTACGTATTTTAATACGTTTTTTAATACGTATTAAAATACGTAGTTTTCATCCCTTCTCATGCTCGGTTCTCGTGATTATTTCACTCTGAAGCTCCTCGCCCAGATCATTGAAATAATCGCTGTAACCGGCTACTCTTACTATAAGATCACGATATAATTCGGGATGCTTCTGAGCTTCCCTGAGGGTTGATGCATTGACAACATTGAACTGGATATGATGCCCGTCGAGGGCGAAATAGCTTCTGATCAATGAAGTAAGACAATTATAGCTTTCCTCATCCTCAAAGAACTGAGGTGAAAATTTCTGGTTTAGGAGAGTACCTCCGGTTCGAAGATGATCGATCTTCGATGCCGATTTAATAACTGCCGTAGGTCCTTCTTTATCAGCGCCATGACTGGGAGAAATGCCTTCTGACAAGGGTTTGAATGCTTTCCTTCCATCAGCTGTAGCGCCTGTAACTCCACCGAAATAAATGTGTGATGTGGTGGGAAGCATGTTTATCCGGTGAACTCCGCCCCTCGAATCAGGTCTGCCATTGACTGCATCATAATATATCTCAAAAACCGAAACAGCCTGCTGATCGGCATAATCATCATCATTACCATATTTTGGGGTCTCATAGATAAGATCATGTTGCACTTCTTCATATCCCTCAAAATCAGCATCAAGAGCCGTTTTCAGCTGAGACCATGCATATTTTTTCCTGTCATAAATATTATACCTGACTGATGTCAGGATATCTGCAATACTTCCCAGTCCGACTCCCTGTATATAAGTGGTATTATACCTTGCCCCTCCGTTATTATAATCTTTCCCGTTCGCAATGCAATCTTCTACAAGAAGGGAAAGAAACGGTGCAGGCAGCCAGTCTGCAAAAGTACGCATGATCACGTTATTACCCCTGATTTTTATGTCGATAAGGTAATTCACCTGAGCCCTGAAAGCTGTCATAAGCTCATCGAAAGATTTATAATCATCTGCTGATCCTGTTCTTAGTCCCACCTGTGTTTTTGTTCTGGTATCGTAACCATCATTAAGAGTGATCTCAAGCACCTTCGGCAGATTAAAATACCCTGTGAGCCAGTATGCCTCGGTCCCGAAGGCGCCTGTCTCCACACATCCCGAGGCTCCTCCGTTACGGGCATCAGCAATATTTTTGCCCTGACGTAAAAGTTCCTGTATTATCGCTTCAGTATTAAAACATGATGGTTGTCCGAAACCTGTCCGGATTATATCAAGCGCCTTATGAATAAACCTGTCAGGGTTCTTCCTGCTGATCTGAACCATTGAACTGGGCTGGAGTATCCTCATCTCTTTAATTACATCGAGAAGGATATATGTCACTTCGTTGACTGCATCAGTACCATCTGATTTAACACCACCCAGGTTGATAAGGCAGAAATCCGTATATGTACTGCTTTCGGAAGCTGTAACACCCATTTTCGGAGGCGCCGGATGATTATTGAATTTCACCCAGAAACATCCGAGAAGGTCATATAGCATTTCATCAGAAAGTGATCCTGCTTCCTTTTCCTTTTTATAAACACTCCACAGATGCTGATCGAGCCGTCCGGGATTGAAAGAATCCCAGGGGTTAAGTTCAGTAATCACTCCCAGATGGATGAACCAGTAATGCTGAAGCATCTCGTGGACGGTTTCAGGAGCATGTGCAGGAACTTTCCGGCATACTGCGGCCATCTTCTCAAGTTCGCCCTTCCGGAGCGGATCGTTTTCAGTCTTTGCAAGCTCCGCAAGTTCATCCGCATTACGTTTTGCATACATAATAATGGCATCGCAGGCAATATCCATAGCCTTCAGCTCTTGGGACTTTTCATAAGCATCCGGATCATTAAAATAGTCAAGCTTTAAAATTGTTTCCTTTATTTCTGACTTCAGATCCAGAAAACCTGTCCGGAACATTTTGTAGCCCAAAACAGTATGTCCGGGAGCCCTCTGTTCCTGAAACTCGGTAAAGATCCCGGCATTATATGCATTGTGCCATTCCGGTGTCATCAGGCTCATTATCCGGTCGCGGTTACTTTTACCTTTCCAAAAAGGAATGATCTCTTCCTTATATATCCTCAGTGCTTCATCATCAACCCTGAATGAGACTTTCTTTCTTGAATTAAGGATATCAAGATCTTCCGGTGAGTGCAGACTGATCTCCGGGTATGTAGGAGTTGCTTTCGGAGCAGGTCCCCTTTCGCCGACTATCAGCTCCCCTTCTCCGATATAGAGTTTCTTGTTCCTGAGAACATATTCCAGGGCCAGGGCTCTTTTAACCGGGATAGAAAGTTCCCTGGCTGCATTGCTCTTACAGAACTGTGTGACAAGCAACGCCCTCTCTGCCGAGAGCGTTTCGACTGCATTCAGACTCAGTTCCCTGAGGTTAAGAACTCTTTCAGAAAGTATCATATTTTAGTTTTTTCTTTCATCCCCCGACCTTTACCTTAATTCCGGTTTCCGAAAAATACTCTTTTAAATAATTCATTCTCTCCTTTGACGGAGGTTGAATCCCACTCATTTTATAAGGTATACCAAGTTTCCTGTATTTTGATTGTCCGACCTTATGAAAAGGAAGGAGATTTATTTTTTTCAGGTGAGCCGATTTGCTTTCAGTTAAAAACTCCCTGAGCCGCTTAATGTGATCGTCATTATCATTATAGCCCGGGATTACCGGGATCCTTACAAACATATCAGTTCCGCTGTCAAGGATCATTCTGAAATTATCCAGGATACGTGCATTTGAAACACCCGTACATTCAACATGTTTCTGATCATCAAGATGTTTTATATCAAACAGGAACAGATCAGTATAAGGGATTATTGTCATAAAATCCTCAGGGGATGAATAGCCAGATGTGTCGACTGCAGTATGATATCCGTCGCCTTTGCAGGCTTTCAGCGCTTCAGATAAAAACCCAGACTGGCTCAGTGGTTCTCCTCCCGAAAAAGTCACTCCTCCCTTTGATTCATTTATAAAGATCCTGTCTTTTTCAAGGATCCCAATGACTTCATCAACTGAATAATATCTTCCGGCCTCTTCATTTTTTCTGAATTCCTTATCCCCTATCCTGTGAACTTCCCCGATAATTTCGGGAAGGTCCGAAATTCCTTCAGGATTATGGCACCACCAGCATGAAAGAGGGCAACCCTTCATGAAAAAGGTAACCCTGATCCCGGGGCCGTCATGGATCGAATACCGCTTCACGCTGAAAATAAGACCTTTAATCATCAGGAAATAAGTGTGAAAGTTTATAAAAGTGGTTGAAAAGATCCGGAGGTCAGCAGTCCGGATCCTGAGTGATTCTCAGAAACTGTAAAACATCAGGCAACAATAGAGCCTTCTTCCAAGGCGCTGCCGGTTAAATCGATATCTTAATCCTGCAATCATAATAAGGCCTGCAAGTTAGTTATTTTTTTAAAGCCGGTTGAAAATATAGTATAATTATATACGTTACCTTAGACAGCATGCAAACAGTCAGGATCAAACTATCCGTGATTGCCATGATTCTGGCATTCATTGTTCATCAGTCGGATGCACAATCATCCTCGCGTCATACGATCAGCGGTTACGTCAGGGAGGAGGAAAGCAGTGAAACCCTGATCGGCGTTAATATATATATTCCTGACATGCTGACAGGTACAATAACAAATACCTATGGTTTTTATTCAATTACACTGCCCCGGACTGATTCTGTCAGACTGATTTTCTCATATGTGGGGTATGCTCCCCGGGAAATGACTGTAACCCTCTCTTCCGATCTGGAACTGAACATAAATCTGAAATCGGATATATTGCTTGATGAGGTGACTGTATCAGCGAACAGGACTGAAAAGATAAGCGGGTCGGCGAAGATGAGCAGTGTTACGCTTCAACCTGCACAGATAAGGAATGTACCTTCTCTGTTAGGCGAAAAAGATGTAATGAAAGTCATACAGCTGATGCCGGGTGTTCAGAAGGGAACTGAGGGGACAAGCGGTATTTATGTAAGAGGAGGCGGACCAGACCAGAATCTTATAATCCTCGATGATGCAATTGTTTATAATGCAACCCATCTTTTTGGCTTCTTCTCGCTTTTTAATGGTGATGCGATAAAAAGTATTGAGTTTACAAAGGGTGGTTTTCCGGCCAGGTACGGCGGCCGTCTTTCCTCAGTCCTTGAGATGAACATGAAAGAAGGAAATAAGGAAGAATGGCATGGCGATGGCGGCATAGGACTTATTTCATCGCGTCTGACCCTGGAAGGTCCTCTTAAAAAAAATAAATCATCGGTACTTCTGTCGGGCCGGAGAACCTATGCTGACCTTATACTGAGGCCCATTCTGAAAGCGCTCGATGAAAATAACCAGGGATATTATTTCTATGATTTCAATGCCAAGGTAAATTATGATTTCGGCAGAAAGAACAAACTTTACCTCAGCGGATATTTCGGAAAAGATAAATTCTATATTAAGAACAGGAGTGAAGGCTATAAGGAAACAGTCGGGTTCCTGTGGGGCAATGAGACTGCAACTCTCAGATGGAACCACCTGTTTAACAGTAAGATATTTGCAAATGCCTCGGCAGTTTACAGCAAATACCTTTTCGGCATAAGTAACAGGTATATTGTTGATTATGAGAATAAGAATTATTATGCCGAATACAACTCCGGGATCAGGGATTTCACACTGAAATATGATCTTGATTTTATCCCGAACCCAAAGCACTGGATAAAGGCAGGTGTTATCACAATTTTTCACAGGTTCAACCCACATGCATTTGTTGAAATCGATGTTCCTCAAAAAATCGATATACATCAGGTGAGTTATACATATGGGACCGAATCGGGTCTTTATATTGAAGACACCTGGCAGCC
>CAZWUB010000079.1:0-4550 GCA_964637415.1 uncultured Rikenellaceae bacterium | reverse complement strand
CAAAGCCTGAACTTGAACTTTCGCTTGAAGGATATTATAAAAAGCTTGATCATGTTATCGGCTATAAGGAAGGAGCTTCATTTCTTGATCTTGATGAAGCCGGATCGGGATCAGGCATCAACTGGGAAGATAATGTTACATCTGGTCAGGGCTGGGCATACGGACTGGAATTGCTCATCCGGAAAAAGTCGGGTTCACTGACAGGCTGGATAGGCTATACATTATCATGGGCTCAGTTGCAGTTTGATTCACTGAACTTCGGCAAAAAATTCTATGCCAGATACGACAGGAGACATGACATTTCACTTGTCGGCATTTATAAATTGAAAAAAAATATAGTTTTATCAGGAACGTGGGTATATGGAACCGGTAATGCAGTAACCCTTCCGCTTTCAGAATACACTGCAAATATTCATCTTCCCGGAGATCTTCGCGATCCCTCTGATCCGGATTTCTATGACAGCCATCAACTAAGTCCGTCAGGTCCGGTCGTCAAAGATTACAGTCAGAAGAATAATTTCAGGATGTCGGCTTATCACAGGTTCGATCTGGGAATTCAGTTTCATAAGGAAAAGAAATGGGGAGAGAGGATCTGGGAAATATCAGTCTATAATGTCTACAACAGGAAAAATCCATTCTACTACTATATTCAATATAATACAATAAACGGTAAAGAACATGGTGTGCTGAACCAGGTCAGCCTTTTCCCTGTAATCCCGTCAGTAACATATTCATTCAGATTTTAAGAGGAATTATTAACGTATGAAGCCAGGACCAGTAAAATATATTTTTGCACTTATATTAATCTTTTCAGCTTCTTCCTGTGAAAAAGAGGTAAGACAGGCTAAACTGCCCCCCTTTGAACAGAAACTTGTGATAGCCTCATTTATTTCCCCCTCCGATTCAACATGCTTTATCACGGTCAGCTCCAACAGGCGGCTTTATGGAGAGCTGAGTGATTTTGAGTCACCCGGAAGCCTCAGCGGTACAATTACTGACGGATATACAACCCTTGTCCTTGATTCTGCTTTAAAGGGACTTAAATTCAGGAACGCAGATATAAGAACAGAGCCGGGAAAAACTTACAGGCTGAAAGTAATGAGCGACAAAGGATTATCCGCAGAAGGTGAATGTACTGTGCCTCAGCAAAGGGATTTCATGATCAGGGCTGATACCTTTTCTGTTTTACATTCTATTCCGGATTACCCCACATGGAGGGAATTCAGGATTGACATTTCATTTAACGATTTCCCGGGGGAAGTCAATTATTTCAGATTAAACGGAACATTTACAGGTTATCTGACACCTGAAGAAGCTGGCAATAATGAAATTGTAAGACGACAGCTTTTATTTACCAGGGAACTCTTTACTGATAAAGAGGCTGACAGCGAATCATTAATTAAGTCTTCAACAGGTCTCGTTCAGTCATTAAGCAATTATGATTCTGCTTTTATAAAAATATATCTTATGAATACAGAAAAATCATATTATCTCTACCATAAATCTATTGAAGATTATAACAGCGGTGATGATCCTTTTTCCGAAGTTACTCCGGTTTATTCGAATATTTCAGGCGGATTGGGGGTATTTACATCCTTCACTGTTGATTCGCTGTTTTTCCGGCTTAAATGATGCTGAAATATTGGAAATAAAAATATTAAATTCATTAATCTTAATATCTGATTATATTATACTTAACATACTTTAACAATGATTAACATTACATTAACACTTACCTATGCAACAAAATTGGTTTCTTTGCGTCTATAAAATGTAAATAATCTACAAAATGGCCGTCCGGCCAATTCTACGATCAGGTTTATAGTTAATCGCGGAAAGACACTGCCAGGTGTCTTTCCCCTTTTTTATATACAGGTTATGATATATTTGACACATCAGTTTTAATCATGGAAACCTTTTTGTAATTTTCGGCCCTGAAAAACTTAAATCCAAAATATTATGATGAAAAGGTTATTTCTGATACTTGCCGCAGGGATCTTTGTGTTCACAGGATGTAAAAAAGAGATGAAAAGTGATAATCCGTTTTTAAATGAATGGGACACTCCCTTCGGGGTTCCTCCGTTTGACCAGATAAAGGCAGCTCATTTTATGCCGGCTTATCTGAAAGCATTTGAAGAGAATAAAAATGAGATACAGGCCATTATAAATAACCCAAAGGCACCGACTTTCGAAAACACAATAAAGGCCCTGGAATACAGCGGCCAGCTTCTGACCAAGGTCAGCAGGGTTTTCGGAAGCCTCAATTCTGCCAATACAAACGACTCTCTTCAGGCTATCAGCATGGAAATTGCACCCCTTGCTTCCAAGCACAGGGATGATATCAGCCTTAATGACAGCCTCTTCCAGAAAGTAAAGTCGGTTTATGAGAACAGCGCTAAATTCAAACTCACTGAGGAGGAGAAAAAAGTGCTGGATGATACATATAAAGGTTTTATAAGAAGCGGAGCAGCCCTGGCACCCGAAGATAAGGACAAGCTGAGGAAAATAAATGAGGAGCATTCGCTTCTTACTGTAAAATTCGGCCAGAACCTCCTGGCTGAAACAAATGATTTCAAACTTATTATTGATAAGAAGGAAGATCTCGCAGGACTCCCCGAAGGTATAATTGCACAATCTGCAGCTATGGCAAAAGGAATGGGTCTGGACGGGAAATGGGTATTTACTATCCAGTACCCGATAATGGAGCCCTTCCTGAAATATTCTGAAAAACGTGAACTGAGGGAAAAACTTTTCACGGCTTATTTCATGAAAGGCGATAATGACAACAGCCGGGACAATAAGGAAATAATTAACAGGATAATCAATCTGAGGATTGAAAGATCGAAGCTTCTGGATTATGACAGCTATGCCGCTTATGTTCTTGAAAGGAATATGGCAAAAACTCCCGAAAGGGTTTTTGATTTCCTCGAAGAGGTCTGGAATGCAGCGCTTCCTGTTGCAAAAGAAGAAGCTGCAGCACAACAGGAGATAATAAAACGTGAAGGAGGGAAATTTAAACTTGAGCCCTGGGACTGGTGGTACTACTCCGAAAAGATCAAAAAAGAAAAATATGATCTGGATGATGAACTTACACGGCCGTACTTCAAGCTTGATAATGTGATCAACGGAATGTTCTATGTTGCAAATAAGCTTTACAGACTTGAATTTTCATCGAGGAACGACATCCCGAAATATCATCCTGATGTAAAAACATTCGAAGTAACACGCGATGGGAATCATGTTGGCATACTGATGATTGATAATTTTCCACGTCAGTCAAAACGCGGAGGTGCATGGTGTGGCGCTTACAGAGGTCAGAGCCGCGACATCAAAGGGAAAATGATCACCCCGGTCGTAACAATGGTCACAAATTCGACACCTCCCACAGGAGACAAACCATCGCTTCTCAATGCCTATGAAGCAGAGACACTCTTCCATGAATTCGGGCATGCTCTTCACCAGCTTCTTTCAAATTCAACATACCCGGGTGTTTCCGGAACATCAGTTCCCCGCGATTTTGTGGAACTGCCTTCACAGATAATGGAACATTGGGTTTTTGAACCTGAAGTACTGAAAGTTTATGCCAAACATTATCAGACCGGTGAAGTCATTCCTGCCGAACTTGTTGAAAAGCTTGATAAGGCAAGCAAATTCAATACAGGATTTGGTACAGTCGAATTCCTCGCAGCCGCCCTTCTTGATATGGAATATCACAGCCTTAAAGAACCGGTAGCTCTCGATATAAGGGAATTTGAAAAACAGGCAATGGATAAATACGGATTGATACCGGAGATAAAACCAAGATACAGATCAACATATTTCAGCCATTCAATCGGGGGCGGGTATGCCGCAGGTTATTACAGCTACTACTGGAGCGAAATGCTTGATGCGGATGCATTCCAGGCCTTTAAGGAGACCGGCGATATCTTCAACAGGGAAGTTGCCTCAAAATTTGAAAATGAGATACTCTCAAAGGGCGGAACCAGGGATCCTGTGAAGATGTATATTGCTTTCAGAGGCAAAGAACCGGGGATTGATGCCCTGCTTATAAACAGGGGACTGAAGACAGTTCAATAGTATAAATCAACCGGGATAAGCAACCATTAGTGTCTGACTGAATTTGTTGAGTGAGATTTAAATTATTGATATTAATTATATTAAATACAGGCCGCTCCTACGGAGCTAAAATAATTGAGGAACTTTATTTCTACAAACAGTACACTCCTACGGAGTTTGGCTTTCCTGAGTCCCTATTCTACAAACAGTACACTTCCAGCCTGGGAGGGAGAGTATGGCTATATAAAGTCCCGTTAGGGAGGGAGAGTATGGCTATATAAAGTCCCGTTAGGGACGTCCTGTTTGTAGAAATTATGCATAAACAAAAATGTAAGCCCCATCGGGGCGGCCTGTAATTAATATCAATAATTTAATTCTTACTCATCAAATTTATTCGGACACTAATGATTAAAAGTATTAATGATTCATATAAATCTTATAAGCTGCTAGAAGATTATCTACATTAATCTTTTAACAATTGTTTCGGGAGAAAG
>CAZWUB010000078.1:0-16010 GCA_964637415.1 uncultured Rikenellaceae bacterium | reverse complement strand
GTAATCGGTAATCGGTAATCGGTAATCGGTAATCGGTAATCGGTAATCGGTAATCGGTGATCGGTGATCGGTATTCGGTAAGTCGTTAACTGAATACCGATTACTGAATACCGAATACTGAAAACTGAATACCGAAACTAGCGCTTACAAAACATCGAAGCTTTATCGATCATAGATTGTAACATTTTCCCGATCGATTCACATTTACTCAGCAGACTTTTACAATCATCTTTATTTAAATATCCACAATCATTTGCTTCCTCGATCCAATGCTGAGTTTCAAGCTGTTCAGAATCAGAATCTGTTAATTTTGAAATAAAATGGAGTTCATATTTCCTTTTCCCCCAAGCTTCAGCTATCTGTGCTCCGATTGACCTTGATGATCGCCTTATCTGATCAGTCATAGAATATTTTTCTTCCGGTGGGAAACTTCTACTTAAAACAAAAATAGAATGCGAGACCTCCCTGGATAGTTTGTATACCTCCAAATCTCTAAAACTTTTCACATAATCCATAAATCCTTATACTATTAATTCTTTACCCTTACCGACTCACTGAATACCGAATACCGAATACCGAATACCGAATACTGAATACCGTTTACTGATTACCGATTACCGAATACCGATTACTGATTACCGAATACCGAATACCGGTTACGAAACCAAACCAACTCTAATCCTTAGTACCCCGCTGCCTGTCCATCCTTCCTCGATTCCGAGGCTCCGTAATAGACTTTATTCTTCTCGTCCCACATTATTGCCTGGTATCCACCGAAGCCGCCAAGATTCCACTGCATCTTATGACCCATCGATAAAAGCTTATGAACTACCTCTGGTCTGAACCCGCTCTCGAGCATGAGTATCCCTCCATCTGTCATTGACTGTCCTGTAGGTTCGGATGATCCTGTATGATATATGCGGGGAGCGTCACCTGCTTCCTGGAGGTTCATTTTGAAATCAATAAGGTTTACTACTATCTGGACATGGCCCTGGGGCTGCATGTCACCACCCATTACACCAAAACTTATATAAGGTTTCCCGTTACGGGTAATAAAGGCAGGGATAATTGTATGAAAAGGTCTTTTACCGGGGGCATAAACATTTGCATGTCCTTCCGCCAGACTGAACATTTCTCCCCTGTCCTGAAGAACAAAACCTAAACCTGTTGGACACATACCTGAGCCCATACCCCTGTAATTACTCTGGATGAGAGAAACCATGTTCCCGAATCTGTCGGCAACTGTTAAATAAATCGTATTCCCAGCCTCAATGGCTCCGGCATCAAAAACCTTTGCTGCTTTATCGGGATCAATAAGTTTGCGTCTTTCGGCAGCATATTTTTTCGAAATTAGTGTTTCAACCGGTACAGCACTGAAAAGAGGGTCAGTGTAATATTTTGCCCTGTCCTCGAAAGCAAGTTTTTTGGCTTCGGTAAAATGATGAATATATTCAGCAGAACCAAAATCCATCTCGGCGATATTGAAACCTTCGAGAATGTTCAGAATCTGAAGCGCTGCTATTCCCTGTCCGTTGGGAGGAAGTTCCCAAACTTCAAATCCACGGTATGTTGTGCTTACCGGTTCTATCCATTCAGAATGATGCCTGGACATGTCATCATAGGTTAGAAATCCTCCCTGTTTTTTCATGAAAGCCGCAATATCCCTTGCAATGCTACCTCTGTAAAACTCATTCCGGCCTCCTTTGACGATCTTCTCAAGTGTATTTGCAAGAAGGGGATTCTTAAAGATCTCACCTTTTGCCGGAGCTTTACCTCCCGGCATATATACATCTTTTATATTGGGATACTCCTGTAATGCTTTTGTATTCCTGTCAAGATAATATGCAATTACTTCCGTTACCGGGAATCCTTCAATTGCATAATTTATTGCAGGCTGAAGGATATCTCTTATCGGAAGCCGGCCGAACATGTCGTGCATCTCAAACCAGCCGTCCACACAACCCGGAACTGATACAGGCAGAGGCCCGTAAGACGGTATGAACTCATAGCCGTTCTTTTCAAAGTATTCAAGCCTGAGAGAGCGGGGAGACCGTCCGCTTGCATTAAGCCCATAGAGCTTTTTCTTGTCGGCACTCCATATCAGGGCGAAAAGATCGCCTCCCATCCCGCAACCTGTGGGTTCTACCAGTCCGAGTACAGCATTGGCGGCTATGGCAGCATCAATTGCATTACCTCCCTTTTTAAGTATATCAAGGGCAACCTGCGTCGCAAGCGGCTGGCTTGTTGCAGCCATCCCGTTCTTTGCAATTACTTCCGACCTGGTCGTAAAATCCCTTCCGGTGATCCTGTTCTGTGAATGTGAAACTGCAGTCATAACCAATAATAGGAATAAGGTAAGAAATCCTTTCATCTCGCTGATTTTGTTTGTAAAGTTAATAAAACCTTTCAGGATAATACAGTATTCGGTAATCAGTAATCAGTAATCGGTGACTGTCCGAATACCGAATACTGAATACCGAATACTTTATACCTGGAATTTTTTGGAACCTTGAACCTTGAACCTGAAACCTGGAACTACTTCGCCATTGCCTTCGCCTTCAAATCCGCCGGCATCTTCTCGATCGCATACCTCAGTGCCGTCCTTGGCATTGTGGCTTTTTTCTTTATGACATAATCAAATACTTCCTGCTGATGAGCCTGACTTGCAGCCTTCAGCATCCAGCCATAACCCTTCTGTACCATATCATCGGGATCAGAATGAAGTAAATCAGCAATTTCAAATATATCTTTCAGAAATTTACCCCTTCTTGCAGGAATAATAAGGGATACTGCAGAAGCCCGTTTAACCCAGCGCTTGTCCGACATTGCCCATTTTTTGAGTTCAGCCAGATATGAAGGGTACATTTCAATAAAGGTCCCGATAGTGTGATTACATAGAGTATCACAGGATGCCCAGTTGGAAACATATTCATTCACCCATCTTTCGAAAACCCTGAAATCCTCAGGAAGATATTCCTTCCTTACATTATACGACCATAAACAGGCTATACCTGTTTCTTCAAGATATCCCTGTTTCCATAATTCTTCACAAAGTTCCAGAACCTGTGATTTGCTCTTGTCTGGTAATTTCATGTAGAAATCACGGGCAATCAGATTAACCTGAGATGATTTAAGCCCGTGGAGTTTTACCGGCTCCTTAAAAAATCTCTCACCCGACAACCTTGTCTTTTCATCGGAATTCTTTTTTATTTCCGCCGTTATTTCATCAATTATATTTTTCACTGAAACAGCAATTGAGTTCTTAATAAATCTTACTTTTATACCATAATGCCCCTGGTATACAAAGGAACATAAAGAAGTCGCAATATTTTATAAATATGGGAAAAAAATTATTGTTCATTATGTTGTCAGTATCTATGTCATTAGCTGTTAATGCTCAGGATAATGAATCCCTGAAATGGCATAAATACGAAATCAGCTTCACAAGCAGCAACTCCTATGAAAATCCTGTTCAGCAGGTCAGAACATTTGAAGTAAACTTTATTTCTCCGACAGGAGTTAAGAAGACAATAAACGGATTCTGGGACGGGGGGACCCTCTGGAAGGTGCGTTTTATGCCGGACGAGGCGGGCAGATGGAGTTATGAAACTGTCTGTTCGGATGCAAAAAATGAAGGTTTACATGGTAAAAAAGGTACATTTCTGTGCAAACACACGGGTAAGGAGACACATGCCATTTACAAACACGGACCCGTGATCAACCCGAAAGGAACCTTTCATCTCACCCATTCAGATGGTACTCCCTATTTCTGGCTTGCATGTACTGCCTGGAACGGCACCCTGAAATCGACCGAACAGGAGTGGGATCAGTATCTTCAGCAGCGTGTAGCTAACAACTATACTGCCATTCAGCTTGTAACAACCCAGTGGAGAGGCTGTGACAAAAGCAGCGAAGGGCTTGTTGCCTTTGAGGGAAGCGGAAGAATAAGCATTAATCCGGAGTTCTTCAGACTTATCGACAGGAAGATAGACAGGGTGAATGAATACGGACTTGTTGCGGCTCCTGTTGTTCTGTGGGCTCTCCAGAGCGGGGCTGGAAGGGAACTGAGTCCGGGCTATTACCTTCCTGATGACCAGGCGATATTACTTGCAAAATATATTGTTGCCAGATACGGAGCCAATCATGTGGTGTGGTTGCTTGGTGGTGACGGCAACTATACAGGCACCTGGGAACAGAGATGGAAAACTATCGGCCGTGCAGTTTTTGACGGAAAACAGCAGGGGATAGTTGCCCAGCATCCGCAGGGAAGATCATGGATTGGAGAGATATATAAAGATGAACCATGGCTGAATATTATCGGCTATCAGAGCAGCCACAGCAATGCGGAAGGTACAGTAAACTGGATAACAAAGGGCCCGATGAGCAAGATGTGGGCTCATCTGCCTCCCAGACCTCTTATCAACCTTGAGCCAAATTATGAAGAGATCCGGACAACAATTACTGACAAAGATGTTCGAAATGCCTCTTACTGGAGCCTTTTTGCAACTCCGATAGCAGGTATTACATATGGTGCAAACGGGATCTGGCCATGGATAAGAAAAGGTGAGAAAATACTGAATCACGGTGATGCACCCTGGACCTCAACATGGGATGTCAGTATAAACCTGCCGGGTTCTGTTCAGGCAGGATATCTCGCCGGTTTTATCAGGAAGTTTGCCTGGTGGAATTTTTATCCTGCACAGGAATTGCTGGCGGAACAACCCGGTGATAGGGTATTCAATGAATTTGTGTCAGTTGTGAAAACACCTGATAATAAAACTGTATTGGCTTATCTTCCCGTAAAGCAAACAATCAGAATCAGAAAACCCGAAAACCATAACTATACGGTCAGATGGTTCGATCCGGTAAAAAACGAATATTCAACAGGCTCCGGTACTGAGGATGGCAATATGCTTACAATTTCCTCACCTTCCGACCATGACATGCTGCTTATACTTGAGGAACTTATCATTATAAAAGATCTGAAGCTTCGGGATAGGAGGGTCTTAAGCAGTCCCAAGTAAATCCCTCTCTCTTTGTCTTCTCTGTGTCCCTCTGTGAACCCTCTGTGTAACTCTGTGTAAGTTCTTAAAATTCTTTTATTACACAGAGTTACACAGAGGGTTCACAGAGTTACACAGAGGTTTTTTTACTCTTCTAACAAATTTACTTCCTTTATCTGCCCCGATTTGCGGTTTAATCGCAAGGTTTTTATTTCGTATGGCCTGAATTTACCCTGCCATTTTTTTCCTGCAACTTTCAGATCGATCGTTGCATCTGATGCCAGGCCTTCAGTTTCAACACAGCGAATTATAAGATCATCATTGGTTTCTGCAAGCTTTATTGAAGATACCAGTACTGTTTCCGGTGCCGCTGAAAGGAATGAATTTGATTTAGACAGTTTACCGCCATGAATGCCCTGGTATATTGCCACCGGAGGAGCATGCAGTTCTTCTGCTGTCCTGACGATGTTGTTATTCTTCCAGCTTCCCATATGAGGAGCAAGAACCATACGGAATGTCTGGATGCCCTGATCCATCCAGATATGCTCAGCTTTCATATCAAGTACTTTAGGATCGTGATGTGCATAAACTGCAGAACGTGCAACTGAAAGTCTGAGGTCATTACCATGTACACTGTAACCATATTTTGCATCATTGAACAGGCAAAAGCCGCAAGTATTTCCATTGTCCTTTCCGCTTACATCAATCCACCTTTGTCCCGGATCTTCATCTCCGTTTGTTTTTCTTTCTATGTTCCCATATGGTGTTTCGTATGTGGCAACAGGTGATTCGACATTTACCGGGAATGAGAATTTAAGCATTTTAAGACGTTCATGCCAGTTCAGGGAGACTCTTGCTTCGAGCAATCCGGAGCCCGATGTCAGAAACCAGTCTGTCGTAAGTGATGAATTGCCATAGGTCGTTATTACCCTGATTGCTCCGCGTAACGGTCCGTTTTCAAGGATTTTGAAAGCAGCATTTCCAAAAGCGCCGATCACATCCGAAAATGTTTTGATGTTATGGCTCCATGTGTCACTTGGATCATTGATGATCAATGCCCTGCACCCGGTATCTTTTCCGGCAAACACTTCCCGTCCGGCTTTTTTGTCAAAAATTGATATTGCGCCTGAAAATGAAAAAGATACTCTCAGGATGTCATTTTCGAGAAGTTTTTCCTTAACAATGACCGGATCGGTAATAGTTGCAGTTTCTCCCTGTGATATCCGGATCTGACGATAACCGAGTGGTGGCAGACTGACTTTAGTTACGAGCCTTGTCCGGTTGCCTGTTTCGGTCGATCCGGCAATCCACTGGTGTGGCAATGATTTTCCTGATTCATCCTCCACCTTTGAGGTATTTTTAATATTCCATGAAAAATCATATTCAATATTTCCCGTAACCTCCCAGGCATTCGGATTAAAGGCAAGCAGATATTGGGATTCAGGATCTTCGGCTGGTACCATGCTTTCCAGCTTCTGAACAGCATAATATGTTGTCTGATGTGCCGTTTCGAGTGCAAAGCCATAGCCTTCGCGGGCATGCTGGCTGTGTTCCGGAACTGATGTTCCGGCAAGGCTGTCGTGGAACTGCAGGAAAAGCACTTTTTGCCACGCGGAGGTTAATTCTTTCTTGGGATATTTTGCTCCCCATGCAAGTGTGCCAACAGCTGCAATTTTTTCCGCAGTTACCAGGGCCGCTTCAGATTGACGGTTACCCTTCTTAATCTCCGATTCTGCCGTGTAACAACCTGTTGCATGATGCTGGAGATCATCACTGACAACCGGGAGGTTAATACTTTTATCTTCCCTTATCTCTTTGAAATACCTGTCCGTAGTACTGTAGAATATCGCCGGAGCTCCTTTTTCGGTTTTCAGTTCATTTATTGAACGGATATTTTCCTTTGTTGCTCCTCCTCCGTGATCACCTGCACCATAATACGCCATGAATTTCTTCACAGGCTGACCATTGAACTGGGCAAGGGTATCGTTGATCCTTTTCCTTACAGATCCTGTATCATTATAGCTTATCGGGATCCTGTATGTAAGTACCCGTGATCCGTCCGGACCTTCCCACCAGAACAGATCGGCAGGAAGTGTTTTTTCCCTGATGCCAGGCCGCATGAAAATATAATTATCCATTCCCTGTCCCCGGATTATCTGGGGTAAGGTCCCGGTGTGACCGAATGAATCCGGGTTACATGCCACTTTTGCTCTGTGGCCCAGCAGGCGCTGGAAAGTGAGCTGACCATAGAGGCCCTGTCTTACAAGAGCTTCGCCAGAGGGAATATTTACATCAGGTTCGATCCACCATCCTCCGACAACATTCCATCGCCCTTCATCAACCCGTTTTTTGATCTCTTTCAGCATAAGCGGATCATTATCAGCTATCCATTGGTAAAACTGTGCTGAACTGGCTGTAAATGTAAAATCAGATGTCTCGTTCATCCTGTCCAGGGCTGATCTGAAAGTGCTGTAGGCAACAGACATCCCTTCCGGCCAGGGCCAGAGCCATACAGGATCAATATGTGCATGTCCTATCATATGGACACGAAAATCAGCTGCTCCCTGCGGCCAGCCTGTGGCATCCTGAATATGACTGCCGAACATTGAATTAACCGGACCAAGCATAACGACCGCGCTTCCTGCAGCAGCCTGACCTATAAATGTCCTCCGGGAAAGATGCATTTCATTCTCATTATTTTTTTTGGGTTCCATGATAATTGTTTTTTGAGTCCCGTCAGGGACGACCTGTTTGTAGAAATTAAGTATAAATAAATATGTAGGGGCGACCTGTATTTAATGTCATTAATATCAATAATTTAATTCTCACTTAACAAATTTAGTCGGACACTAATGATAAATATTTTGTAATTCATGATATTGATTTAATCATTTGATATTTTTCCAGAACTTTATTTCCGACCGGAGGAACTCCTTCCTTTTTTTTCTTTCAAGAAAATAAAGATAAACAATAACGAAAGATCCTGCAACAAGAATTATCAGAAGCAGGTATCTCATCAATTCCGAAATTGCGGGATCAGAAACAGACTGTATGGATCCCGGTGCAACAGTAATATCCGTTATCTTATGTCCGACATCAATATTGAACATGTTCTTAAAGAAAAACAGGGAAAGGTATGTAAGGATGCAGGTTATAACCGGAGTAGCGATCCATCCTGCGGCTACCTGGCCAAGGAGGTTGAAATTGATATTTCTTAATCCTTTGTATAAGCCTATACCAAGGACGCATCCGATTATTACCTGTGAGCTTGATATTGGAACAAGGGGTATTGCGGGAAGGCCGGCTCCTTTCAGAAAGGATGATAGGGCGGATGATGAAAACAAAAACAGAACAAGAGAATGGGCAAGCACTACAACCATTGCAGCTTCGGGACTTAGCTGTACAATATTTGCCCCGACAGTCTGCATTACTCTTTTTGAATATGTGATTATCCCTGCCGCGATTGCTAATCCTCCAAGCAGGAAAAGCTGCCGGGAGGAAGTCAGGGTTAGTATTCCCAGGTCAAGATCCTGAAGATTAAAAGCAGGAAGAAATACTCCCATTACGTTTGCAATATTATTTGCACCTAAACTGTAAGCTGCGAATGCCCCGGCAATAATCAGACCGGTTCTTATATAAGATTCAAACCTTATCAGGTGAATTCCTGCTTTTTTCTTTATGGCGATTATAAGCATGAAAAGAGGGATTGAAAATAAAGCACCTAATACAGGTCCTGATACCCAGCTGGCAATTATTGTTGAGAGTGTAGCGGCATCGGTTTTATTACCAGTGAAAAAATTCCATCCTATTATGGCGCCAACAATTGCCTGTGTGGTCGACACAGGTATGGATAGTTTTGTCATCAGATAAACAGTTACTCCTGATGCCAGTGCAAGGGTGAATGACCCTCCGATGGCATTTACAGACCCGAGTTTCCCCAGTGTCTGTGAAGTGCCAGCTCCCTGCATTACTGCCCCGAGAATTACTGCTACTGATGCAACGATCGCTGCTTTCCGGAACGAGATCATCTTCGATCCGACAGCTGATCCGAATGCATTTGATGCATCATTGGCGCCCAATGACCATCCCAGGAATAATCCGCTTGTCAGGAATAAAAGTATCATTTCAATTGTTACGGGTTTATCATTATGTTAAATCAGAATTACCGTCATTGCGAGGAGCGAAGCGACGAGGCAATCTTTTTCTTTATGTTATAACTTTTATCGCCATCGCTGAAAGCAGATCTGCCGCTTTCTGGGCAATGTCGGAAATATTTTCAATATGATGAAGAATATATCTCAGGTGTGACTTATGCGCAAGATCCAACTCCGGCATTTCCTGAAAGATACGTCTCTTAATCACTTTTGATATTTTATCTGTTTCAGTTTCAAAATAGTAAACTTTGAGGAGCTTTTCCCTGACTGTATAGGGCGCTTTGAAATATGCCCGGGCTGCAGGGATCAACTCTTCTGCCGCATTGGAAGATACCTCGGTCAGGTTAAGCAAACTATCATTCAGTGATACAGGTATTTCAGGTAGTTCAATATAAAAATCATTGAGAGAGCTCTTTACAGAATCGATTATCTCATCAAGCTGGTCTATAAGCCTTGTTACTTCCTCACGGTGCTGCGGCAGAATTGAATTGGTGATCATATCGTTTTCAATTTCCCGCTGCAGCTTGTCGGCATTGCTTTCAAGTACATCGACCTTCTGAAGGTGCCGGGCAAAATCTTCCTGATTTTTAATAAGATAGGATTTAATGCCTTCCCTGAAAACAAGTATGCCAAGCTCAACATTATCAAAAAACTCCTCAATCTTTATGATCAGGGTTTTTGTTGTTCTTGTAAATAGAGCCATTTCCGGTTGATTTAGGTTATTAGCAAAAATAGGAGTATTTGGTATATAATGACGAGATCAGAATTCAATAATTTTCTCCACTCTGTTACTGCGGAGATATTGTTTCAGGATGACCTGTATATCCCTGTTATCCTGTGCAGTTTTTATGCAGTCATGTACTGCATTCAGCCCGAATCCGATATCATTAATGTTGAAATACCCATACCCGGCATACTTGCCGTTAATTATCTTGACAACGCTTTTTTCATCTTCATTCCTGCCTTTGTCTATAATAAAAAAGTTTCTTCGTGAAAAGACAAATTCCTCAATAGCTTTTACGGCACGTGAATTATAATCTGCTGCCGTTTCTTTTCCGCAGCAGGCCCCCCTGCAGATACCCACATGGTGCTGAAAACATGGTCCGTCACATTCATAAAGACCGGTAAGCTTCTGGCAGAGACTATATTTCCCGGTAAGTGACTCCAGTTTCGACCTGGCTCTTTCCCTTGATGTGAAAACTGAAAGCGGATTTTCTTCACTTGTAACCGGCAGAAAGCTGAAATTTATATAACCGTTCTTATCTGTTGTAGTATAAATACCCCACTGGAAGGATGACCTCCTCTGTGCCCTGTTATAGACCGGCTTATTATCCTTTATCTCGGAAGATTCCCTTAAGAGCGCAATAAGCTCGCTTCCTGTAGCTTCCCAGCTTATATCTGCAATAAGGTCCCGCATCTCCATAGCCCTGTTTGTTGTATTATTTGAAAGATGAGTGCTTATCCTTTGCTGCAGATTCCTGCTCTTTCCTATATATATGAGGTCTCCATGCTCATTGTAAAAATAATATATTCCAGGTTCCTCAGGTATCGATTCAACTTTTGACATATCAAGCCCCGGATTAAGCTTTGAGATCCTCGTATTCTTCATCAGGCCCGACCTGCCGCAGTTGAGATCCCTGTCTTTTTCAATCAGCAGTTCGAAGAGTTTCACTGTTGCCAGAGCATCTCCTGTTGCCCTGTGCCTGTCGTTAATATGGATCTTTAATTCCCTGCAGATATTTCCAAGACTATAGGAACGGTATCCGGGGAAAAGTCTTCTGCTTAGGGAAACCGTATCAAGGATATTTCTTTTAAAATTATATCCTAACGATTTAAATTCCTGTCTTATAAATGAATAATCGAACCTTGCATTATGAGCTACGAAAGTCCGGCCTTCAGTAATTTCCACAATGGTCCGGGCAATTTCAAAAAAGCGGGGTGCATTTTCAACCATCTCATTCGTAATACCGGTAAGGTTCGTAATAAAATACGGTATGTTTCTTTCGGGATTTACAAGGGTGGAAAACTCACCCGTAATTTTTTCACCATCATGAAGGTAAACGGCAATTTCAGTTATCCTTTCAAGCTTTGAACTTCCTCCCGTGGTTTCAATATCGATTATTGCGTACATTCTTAAATATGCACCGGCTTAAACAATCACGAATATAATCAGAAAAGAGGGCAGAGTGGCTAATAGTTAGTAAATTTGTTGACAAATGATATAAATATGAATGAGTGTTTCGGAAGGAAGTATATTTTAAATGGTAAGCTTGAAGATGCCCATTCTTTCGATAATTCCCTTGTTTATGAGGGAGATTCGGTATATGAAGTAATAAGGATGACCAGGAATACACCGGTCTTCTTCTATGATCACATGGAACGGCTTGAATCCAGTGTGAGGAACCAGAAAAAAAAGATGCTGGCTGAAAAAGAAACATTAAAAAGGGATATTTTATGTCTTACAAAAGCTGACAGGAAGAAAGAAGTGAACCTTAAAATAGTCTTCAATTACAATAAAGACTCATTCAACTATATTATATATTATATAGAACCAATATATCCAACTGAAAAACAATACAGGAAAGGGGTGAAGGGGATATTGTTTTACGCCGAAAGAAAAGATCCGGGATCAAAAGTCATTAATCATAAGCTGCGATCATCAATTTTTCATAAGCTCATTCTTGATGGTGGTTATGAAGCGCTTCTTGTCAATGAAAAAGGGCAGATAACAGAAGGGAGTCGTTCAAATATATTTTTTCTGAAGAAAGATTCTCTGATTACTGCACCCGAAAATGTGATTCTTTGCGGTATAACACGAAAGCATATCCTCGATATCTGTTCAGAAAACAATATTAAGGTTAAAATGGGATGTGTCAAAGCTGACCGGATGTCAGATTATGAGGCCGCTTTTATGACAGGAACATCCCCGATGGTACTTCCTTTTTCCCACATCGACGATAAGGAGTTCAATGTAAATGTACCTCTGATAAGTGAATTAAGAAGACTCTACATTATAAAAGCGGAAGAGAGTATACGACTGTTCAGGGGGGAATAATCTTCTTAATTCGCTGTTCGTTTGTTCTTCGTTCTTAACTCATAAGTCCCTGTCAGTTCCTGCTTGAATGTGGGAAGGAGGTGAAGTTTTTATAAATCTGTGTTCCGCATGTCTTGCAATTTCCCTTCTGATCGAGATTCATTATTTTAATATTATATCCCGATCTTTTTGTCACTGTTTTGCCACACTGCGGACAAACCGTATTCTGACCGGCTTCAGATACAAGATTGCCTACATAAACATAACGGAGATTTTTTGAGGCTATTTCTGCCAGCTTTGTAAGTGCCACACCTGTTGTTGCCGGATCTTCTCTTTTATACATGGGGAAGTAGCGGCTCAGATGGAAGGGAATATCCCTTCCCAGTTCACCCGCTATCCATTCTGTCTCCATCGCCATTTCCTCTTCACTGTCGTTATGCCCGGGAATTATAAGAGTTGTTATCTCAAGGTGCTTGCCCGACCTTGCTATAACTCTCAGCGATTCCTTAACGGGTTCAATGTCAGCGCCGGTAAGACGCCTGTAAAAGTCGTTGTTAAATGCTTTGAGATCAATATTGAATGCATCGGTAAAGGAAATGAACTCCTCAAGAGGTTCCCTGTTGACATAGCCGTTACTGACCATTACGGTTCTCAAACCGTCATTCTTTGCAAGCAGAGCGACATCCCGTATATATTCCAGCCAGATTACAGGTTCATTGTATGTAAAGGCTATCCCGATGTTATGAAGTGCATCAAGAGCATTTTTCACGATCTGCTCAGGGTCGGTCCTGGTGACAAATCCAGCTGCTGTCCTCTGTGAAATGCTGTAATTCTGACAAAAGTCACACTTCATGTTACAACCATAGGAACCTATTGACAGAATATTTGTTCCCGGGTAAAAATGGTATAATGGTTTTTTCTCGATCGGATCGAGGGCATAACCCGAGATTACACCATAAGTTATCAGCTCAACCGATCCGCTGTTGTTCTTTCTGGCTTTACATATTCCCGAATTGCCATCTCCAATCATACAATTATGGGGACAAAGTAAACACTGGATCTTATCTCCTGCCTGTCTGAAGAAAGTGGCCATATTGATATAATATGATCTGTAAAAATACACATAAAACCCGAGAAGCAAGTATATGTGTGATTATTATGGTGAAGGGAGCCTGTCTGCAATGAAACCGGTATTGGTTTATTCCATAAAACAATTAAATTAGCAGCATGGAAAACTGTAGGGGCATTGAATTCAATGCCCGTTCAACGAATATTCCGATGCAATATCCCGGATATCGTTGGGGCATTGAATTCAATGCCCGTTCAACGAATATTCCGATGCAATATCCCGGATATCGTTGGGGCATTGAATTCAATACCCGGTCAACGAATATTCCAATGCAATATCCCGGATATTGTTGGGGCATTGAATTCAATGCCCGGCTACAATTAATTGATAACAATGATAATTATGAAAAAGATTGCGGTTTTATCGTTTTTAACAATAATGTCGGCCGCCATAATCTGCAGCCAGTCAACGGATAGCTGGAAAGTATCCCCCGAATTGGCGGACAAGCTGACAAAATCACGTCCCGGAATCAATTATTATGAAGAAAAGGTACCTGCTTACACGCTTCCTGATCTGTTAACCGGGTCCTCCGGGAAACAAATAAATTCAGCCGGCAAATGGAAGAAATTCCGCCGTCAGGAGGTACTGGAACTATTCAGGGAAAATGTTTATGGCAGGGTTCCTTCGACACCATATACAAAAGAATTTAAAGTTGTTAATGAAGACAGAAATGCAATGAATGGCGATGCCACTCTCAGGCAGGTCGATATTACAATCAGCTCGGAGGGGAAATCACTTGTCATTCATCTGACAATGTTTGTTCCCAACAAAGTTAAAAAGCCTGTTCCGGCCTTTCTGCTTATCGACAACAGGGGACCGGCCAATACCGACCCGTCGAGAAAGGTAAAAAGTGAATTCTGGCCGGCTGAGGAAGTTATTGCACGGGGGTATGCAATTGCAGTTTATTATAATGCCGATGTGGATCCCGATAATTTTGATGATTTTAAGAACGGGATACATGGAATTCTTGACAGGGGAAGGCAGCCAGACTCATGGGGAACAATAGCTGCCTGGGCCTGGGGAGGAAGCCGGTGCATGGATTATTTCGAAACAGATAAAGACATTGACAGCAAGAAGGTAGCCGTATTGGGTCATTCAAGAGGAGGGAAAACTGCCCTGTGGGCCGGAGCTGAAGATCAGAGATTTGCTCTGGTAATCAGTAATGAATCAGGATGCGGCGGTGCGGCACTTGCAAGAAGAAAATATGGCGAGACTATATCTGTTATTAATAAATCTTTTCCTCACTGGTTCTGTATGAATTACAGGAAATATAACGATAATGTGAATGAAATGCCGGTGGACATGCATATGCTTATGGCATTGATAGCCCCGCGTGCTTTATATGTTGCTTCGGCTTCAGATGACCTCTGGGCTGATCCCCGTGGTTCTTACCTGTCGCTTTATAATTCTGTTCCTGTTTTTCAGCTCCTGAAGACTAAAACATCCCTGCCCGAAGCAATGCCCCCGCTGAATAAGCCCGTTCATGGCGGAAATGTTGGCTACCATGTCAGAGACGGTGCTCACAATATGCTGCTGAAAGACTGGAACTGGTTCATGGATTTCGCCGATTCGGTATTATGATGGTGATTGTCGGGGCATTGAATTCAATGCCCGGCCGACGGTTTTTACCTTCTTATGCCTGTTCCACGATTATTGCCATGCAACGCCCGTTTCACGATGATTCCGCAGCAACGCTCGTTCCACGATTATTCCAAGCTACTGCCAAATAAAATAAATGCCATGCCTGATAATAACCAGACCATCCGGATTCCATTTGAAGATATGAAATCGGAATTCACCAGGATCCTTCTGCGATCCGGATTTTCCAATCTTAAAGCTGAAAAATGTGCTGAGATATTTGCGATTAACAGTCTGGAAGGCGTTTATTCTCATGGTGCAAACCGCTTTCCCCGGTTTGTGGGGAATGTCCGCGATGGATATGTCTTACCGGATGCAGAGCCCTCACTTATCCATAGGACAGGCTCTCTGGAGCAATGGAACGGTAATCTGGGACCCGGACCACTGAATGCACTTTTTACTACTGATCGGGCTATTGAACTGGCAAGGGAAAATGGGATCGGGCTGGTTTCACTTTCGAATACAAATCACTGGCAGAGAGGAGGAACATACGGCTGGCATGCTGCCCGTAAAGGATTTATATTTTTCTGCTGGACAAATACTGAGGCCAATATGCCTGCCTGGGGAGCTAAAGATGTCCGACTGGGGAATAATCCTTTCGTTATTGCGGTTCCTTATCAGAATGAAGCAGTAGTGCTCGATTTTGCAATGACACAGTTTTCATATGGTAAAATGGAAAACTATAGGAGAGAAGGGAAAAAGCTGCCTTATGCAGGAGGATTTAATACTTCCGGAGAACTTTCTGATGATCCGGTGGAAATACTTAGAACCCGGAGGGCTTTGTCGATAGGCTACTGGAAAGGATCAGCATTTTCAATTCTTCTCGACATCCTGGCCTCTGTTATCTCAGGTGGTCAGTCAACCCATGAGATTACCGGTTCGAAAGTAGAGTACAGTGTTTCACAGGTTTTTATCGCGATAAGCAAAGATAAGCTGTATAATGCTTCCTCAATAGAAAAATCGGTGATGGATATTTTACATGACCTGAAATCGTCGGTACCCGAAGATGAAAATACATGGATCCGCTATCCCGGGGAAAATATAATCAAAAC
>CAZWUB010000077.1:0-16159 GCA_964637415.1 uncultured Rikenellaceae bacterium | reverse complement strand
ACTAATACCGGTAAAAAATATGGTTCAGAAGTGGTTCAGCTTTATTTAAGGGATAGGATCAGCTCGGTTTCAAGGCCGGTGAAAGAACTGAAAGGCTTTGATAAGGTCAGGCTTAATCCGGGAGAAAAGAGAAGAGTTGAGTTAATTGTCGGTCCGGAACACCTTTCTTTTCTCGATAAAAATCTGAACAATGTTGTTGAACCGGGAGTTTTTGAAGTTATGGTCGGAAGTTCATCCGAAAAGATCCGGCTGAGAGGTGAATTTCAAATTAAATAATATTGATTTATACTGCATAATTCTTAAACTTTGTGCTCTTAGTGTTTACCTTCGTGTCCTTTGTGGTTAAACAACAATGCTTATTTAACCACAAAGAACACGAAGGTTGTTACAAAGGACACGAAGGGATACACAAAATTTTTTACTTAAAGAAATTTGGAAAATAGCTAAAATAAGTACCGTCATGAAGAAAATAATTTCTATCAGTTTATTGCTTTTCATTGCTCAATTTTATTATTATGCAAAAGCACAGGAGTCTTCTGCGAATTTGCCTTTCCGGAATACAAATCTTCCAACAGAGGAAAGGGTTAATGATCTGGTCTCAAGAATGACCCTGAAAGAGAAAGCCGATCAGCTTGTTTATACGGCGCCGGCAATTCCCCGGCTGGGCATCCCCTCCTATAACTGGTGGAACGAAGCACTGCATGGAGTCGCAAGAGCAGGTTTTGCAACGGTTTTCCCTCAGTCGATAACCGCAGCAAATTCATGGGATGAAGGACTGATGTTGAATGTGGCCAATGCAATTTCCGACGAAGCACGAGCCAAATATCATGAGTTCCAGCGAAGAGGAAAGACAGGGATCTACCAGGGTCTTACATTCTGGTCGCCGAATATTAATATTTTCCGCGATCCGAGGTGGGGGAGAGGTCATGAAACCTACGGTGAAGATCCTTTTCTTACAGGAAGAATGGGCTTACAGTTTGTTAAAGGAATGCAGGGCGATGATCCAAAATATCTTAAAACTGTTGCTACAGCCAAACACTACGCTGTCCATTCAGGTCCTGAGCCTTTGAGACATTCGTTTAACGCCCAGGTCAGTGAAGTTGATCTCAGGGAGACCTATCTTCCGGCTTTCAGGACATTGATAGTGGATGGGGGAGCATATTCAGTCATGGGTGCATACAATATGTTCAGGGATTTTCCATGTTGTGCTAATCCTATCCTTTACGGGATACTGAGAAATGAATGGGGATTTAAAGGTTATATTGTTTCTGATTGTTGGGCAATCAGTGATTTTTACAAATTCACAAAATACGCAAAAGATGCAGCGGAGGCTGCAGCACAAGCTGTAAAGGCCGGTACCGACCTCGAATGCGGTGTCGATTACAAACAGCTGATGGCAGCTTTTGAAAGAGGATTACTTTCAGAAGCAGATATCGACGTCGCTGTTAAAAGAATATTCACTGCAAGATTCAAACTGGGAATGTTTGATCCCGATGAAACAGTGTCATACGCTCAGATTCCGTATTTCGTAAACTGCTCTGATTACAACAATACACTCTCCCGTACAGCCGCACAGAAATCTATTGTACTTCTGAAAAATCAGGACAATATTCTTCCCCTTAATGTGGAGGAGATAAAAACAATAGCCGTAATCGGACCGAATGCCGGCAATTTTGAAGCTCTCATAGGAAATTACAACGGTATCCCGAAAGATCCTGTGACCGTTCTGATAGGAATTAAGAATAAAGTTAAACCCGATACAAAAATTATATATGCAGAGGGTAGTGATCTTGCTGAAGGGATTCATAATCTGACGGTGATCCCTTCCCGTTATCTTCAGACACCTGACGGGAAACAGGGAGCTTACGGAGAATATTTTAACAACAGGGAAATGAAAGGAGAACCTGTTTTTACAAGGGTTGATGACCAGATAAATTTTTACTGGGAACATCTTTCTCCAAGGTATGACATGCCGGATGATGATTTTGGTGTAAAATGGACCACTTACCTGGTACCTCCGGTTTCAGGAACTTATGCTCTCGGTGCATGGGGATCTATGGGTTATGAGATAATGCTTGACGGGAAAAGGATCATTTCCGACAGGAATGAGCATCATGCATTTCATAAAGAGTATGCTGTAGATATGAAGGCTGGTAATAAATATAAGATTGAAGTACTTTACAGGAATTATGCAGGGGATGCAGATATGAAGCTTATGTGGACACCGCCTCGTCAGGATATGATAGGGGAAGCAGTGCAGGCAGCGAAAGAGGCAGATGCAGTTGTCCTTGTACTTGGCTTGTCTCAGCGTCTGGAGGGCGAGGAGATGAGAATCAAGATAGACGGTTTTCTTGGCGGAGACAGGACGAATCTCAATCTGCCGGTTGAACAGGAACAGCTTCTTGATGCGGTTGCAGCAACAGGTAAACCTGTAATTGTGATACTTATGAACGGAGGTGCCCTTTCCGTCAATAAAGCTCAGGAAAAAGCTGCCGCTGTTCTTCTTGCCGGTTATCCGGGTCAGCAGGGAGGAAATGCTGTTGCAGACGTGCTATTCGGGGACTTCAATCCCGCGGGTCGACTTCCTGTGACATATTATAAATCAATTGACCAGATACCTGCCTTTGAAAACTATGATATGACGGGAAAAACCTACAGGTTCTTCAGCCAGGGACCTTTATATCCTTTTGGTTATGGACTCAGCTATACAACATTCAGTTATAGTGATCTCTCAGTACCCGAAAAAGCTGTTGCGGGGGAAAAGGTGAAAATTACTGTAAAAGTGACCAATACGGGTAAGGTTGAAGGTGATGAAGTGGTACAGCTTTATCTTACTGATGAAAAGGCTACGACTCCACGGCCAATACGTCAGCTTGAAGGATTTGCCAGGATCACATTAAAACCGGGAGAATCAAAGGATGTAGAATTCATCCTGGAGCCGAGGCAATTCTCGATAATCAACAAAAAAGACAAAAGAGTAATTGAACCGGGCTGGTTTACAATTTCTGTCGGAGGTAAGCAACCCGGATTCAAAGGCTATCTTGATCCTCAGTTCACCCAGGTCCTTACGGGCAGGATAAGGCTTAGCGGTAAAGAAGTTACATTTGAGAATTGAGATACTTTGATATTTAACCACTGATTACACGGAGAGCACGGATTATTCACGAAGTCTAATCCGTGCTCTTTTCCGTGCCCTCCGTGTAATCAGTGGTTAAAAAAATGCTGATATCTTAACGTTTCGTAATATCCGGATTACGGCTGTTACTCTCCCTTTAGCTTTTTCATAAGCCAGTTATTCAGCGCTTCTGTCTGTTCCGGGAAAGTCCAGTGGCCTGTTTCCTGATATATGTATAATTCTTTGGGAGCTGAAATAACACTATAAGCTGAGTACATTGAAGTTGGCGGACAGGTAAGGTCGTTAAATCCCCATGTATAATATCCGGGCGCTTTGACCCTTCTGGCAAAATTCACAACATCATAATAACCCAATGTTTCAACTTCACCGGGTTTTGGCTCTGCATTTCTGAAATAATGAGGCCATCCGCCTGCTCTTTTATTCAGATAACCGGTATGATCACAAAGTGCCGGATAAAGAGCTGCTGCATATTTAATCCGGGTGTCAAGTCCGGCAGTGACTATTGTAAGTGCCCCGCCCTGACTTCCTCCTGTAACTGCAATATCTTTCCCGTTAAACTCAGGAAGGTTAAAGATAAAATCGACTGCCCTCACACATCCGATATATACCCTCTTATAATAATGTGTATTGGGATCATTCATTTTTACTGAATTATACCCGGCCAGTGCTCCGCCATTGAGATCGAAATATACCTGAGGGTCAAGATTTACAGGAATTCCATGTATCCCTATGTCAAGGACTATGAATCCGGGGGCAGCCATTCGTGTATCACCTGAATAAGGACGGATGCCTGCTCCCGGGACTTTCAATATTGCAGGGTATTTACCCGGTTTTTTTGGGATGGCCAGCATGCCATAAATCCTCGATGCAAAACGATCATTCTGAAAACTGATATGATAAACATCGGCTTCGCTTGTACAGCGTTCCGGAAGAAGTGTCATGCGGGGATCCAGATTTATTTTTCGTGCTTCTGCGATTGCATTATTCCAGAAACTTTCAAAATCAGCAGGGTCCTTAACAGTAGGCTGGATCTTCTCAGGCTCAAATGCTGCAGTGGCAAGACCTTCATATCTGCGGCCGTCAACTACTGCCCAGACCCTGAGACGATAAAATCCCGGTACATTCATTTTACCAGAAAACTCCATTTTCCCGTTCTTCAGTATCACATCTTGCTTTTTGATGTCAGGAAGCATTTCAGGTCCTGCTTCATAATCGACTGTTACATTTTCGAGGAGATTTCCATATTGAATGACCTGGACAGAAAATCTGGCGGTTTCGCCGACTTTGTATGTCCAGTCCTTATGATCAGGCGCCACTATCACTTTTATCAGCGGTGTCCCGTATTGTGAAAACAGGTTGAGTGAAACAGCTGTAAATAAGAGCGATAGGATAATGATCCTTGAGATTTTATTTTTCATGATTTTAAGGTTTAATAAATTTTTGATCTGTTCCAAAATTTGGGAAACAATGAGCTTTAAAATTAGCCATATTTAAAACATTATTCAATTGTTTAATTACATTTGTCACAACTCATCAAAAAAATATGCCCTCTGAGAACCACCTGCTGCAAAAACGTGTAAACCTTTTCGACGGGATCTCAATTGTTGCCGGAGCCATGATAGGTTCCGGAATATTTATTGTCAGCGCCGATATTGCCCGTAGCGTTGGCTCTCCCGGCTGGCTGCTGGTGGTTTGGCTGATAACCGGGTTAATCACAATTATTGGTGCTGTAAGCTATGGTGAACTTGCTTCGATGATGCCTGATGTCGGGGGACAGTATGTTTATCTGAAAGAGGCATATCATCCCCTTGTAGGATTTCTTTTCGGATGGACAACATTCTTGGTCGTCCAGTGCGGTTCGATAGCAGCTGTGGCAGTAGCTTTTGCAAAATTCACAGGGGTACTTTTACCCTGGATTTCCGAATCAAATATTTTGTTCCATGTGGGACCACTGAAACTAAATACAACAATGGTTGTTGCAATTGCAATGATCATGTTCCTTACATGGCTTAATACAAGGGGTATAGTGACAGGAAAGACTGTACAGAATGTCTTCTCATCAACCAAGGTAATTGCTCTTGCAGGTTTTATAGTTATCGGGCTCTTTGCACTTAGAACAAATAACTCTCTTGAAATAAACAGGGAAGTATTCTGGAAAGCAGGCCAGCTGGGTGAGGATCTCCAGGTACTTCCACTTGCAGGATTTGCCCTCGTTGCTGCTATCGGGACAGCCCTTGTAGGGTCCCTTTTTGCATCCGATGCCTGGTATAACGTTACTTATATCGCAGGAGAAGTAATAAATCCAAAACGAAATGTACCTCTGAGTCTGTTTTATGGAACGCTCATTGTGTCAGTTATCTATCTTCTGACAAACTTCATTTATATAAGTGTGTTGCCATTAGCAGGTTCTCCGGATGGTACCGATGTGCTGAGCAGAGGGATCCAGTTTGCTACAGATGACAGGGTTGCAACATCGGCCATGAATGCAATTCTGGGTGATTATGCAGCAATCATAATGGCAATTTTCATAATGATAGCAACCTTCGGCTGTAACCATAGTCTCATTCTCACAGCACCCCGGGTATACTATGCAATGGCACATGATGGACTGTTCTTTAAGAAAGCAGGCGAAATAAACAGATTCGGCGTTCCAGGTTTTGCTCTGGTTGTTCAGGGTATTTGGGCGATAATACTCTGCCTTACAGGAACATATAGTGATCTTCTCGATTATGTCATCTTTGCTGTACTGATATTCTTTACCCTTACGATACTGGCGATTTTTGTCCTCAGGAAACGACGTCCGGATATACCCAGGCCATACAAAGCCTTCGGTTATCCGGTTATCCCTGCTATTTATATCCTGACTACAACTGTTATAATGGTCATTCTGCTGATCTATAAACCAAAATATACATTTCCCGGACTTGTCATAGTTCTGTTAGGTATTCCGGTTTATTATCTCTGGAAGCGTTACTCTGGTAATAAGGGTTCAACATATGAATAATCATGATCCCGGAGGCTTTCATAGAAAGGATAAAAAAGCAATTCTATATAAACAGTGAAGAGCTTCTTCGTGCACTGAAAGAAAAATCAACTGCAACAATCCGTCTGAATCGAAAAAAGTGGGAGCCTGAGCCCATTAACTCATCTCCTGTTCCATGGTGCAGGGATGGTTTCTTTCTTGATTCCCGGCCATCATACACAATGGACCCGCTTTTCCATGCCGGCTGTTATTATCCGCAGGAAGCGTCGGGGATGTTTCTTGAAGAAATATTCAGACAACTGGAACTGGGCCGGGAAAATGTTAAGATACTTGACCTTTGTGGTGCCCCGGGAGGTAAAAGTACACATCTGTCATCTCTCACAGGTTCAAACGGACTTCTTGTGGCAAACGAGGTTATAAGGAGCCGCGCAGGCATCCTTGCAGAAAACCTGACCAGATGGGGTATCCCGAATGTTATTGTCACACAAAGCGATCCTTCTTCATTTGGCCGGATTCCCGGTTTTTTTGACATTATTGTTGCTGATGCCCCATGCTCTGGCGAAGGAATGTTCCGCGATGAAGTTGCTGTAAATGAATGGTCTGTTGAGAATGCAGCCATGTGTTCCGACAGACAGAAAAGGATTCTTATGGATGTCTGGCCGTCGCTTAAGGAGGAAGGGATTCTTATTTACAGCACATGTACCTTTAATCCTGAAGAAAATGAGGAAAACATTGCATGGCTGACCGAAAAAAAAGGCGCAGAGTCTCTGAAATTGGATGTCTCCGGATTTCAAGATATTACAGAAATAAATCACCGGGGGATTTTCGGATATGGTTTTTATCCGGGAAAAATCAGAGGTGAAGGTTTTTTCATTTCAGTTATCAGGAAGAGAGAAAAAACTGAGGAAACAGTATACAGTACAAAGGTTGATAGTAATCCCGGTATCAGCAGGGAAGAGATCAGGTTCACAGCAGATTTATTTGATACTGCAGAAGACCGGCTCCTTAAGTATTACGATGAAATTATCGCTCTTCCTTGTAAGTACAATGATTACAGGAGTATATCGGGAGCTTTGAAAATTGTGAAGGCAGGAACACGCCTGTTTAAGACAAGTACAAGCGGAAGGGCTCAAAATTTTGAGCCCCGACGGATTTCTTCCCGTAATTTTGCGTCCTTACGGGTGCCTCTGCATGATCTGGCATTGTCAGTCAATTGCAGGAAGGATATTTACCCGACGATTGATCTCAGCCTCGATCAGGCACAGGTTTATTTAAGCCGCGGACAGTTCTCTCCGGAAACGGCTCAAAAAGGCTGGAATCTGGTCCGGTATAATGGTGTGAATCTTGGATTTATCAATAATATCGGGAGCAGGATAAACAATTATTATCCCATGGAATGGAGAATCAGAATGGATCCGCGAAAAAGTCGTGATGAAAAAATAATTGAATGGCGCAAAGGCGCAAAGGCACAGTGGCACAAGGGCACAAGGGATCAGGGCGAAAAGGATTAGTAGAATTAGGAGAAGAATGGCAAGGGAATTCCAGATATTTGTCAAACCGGTTGGTGCAGTATGCAATTTACGCTGCAGTTACTGTTATTATCTGTGCAAGAAGGAATTGTATTCGGAAAAGGAATCTCCACGGATGAGTGATGATTTGCTTGAAAAATACATAATTCAACAAATAGAAGCAACAACTGACGAGGTTGTAATGTTTTCATGGCACGGCGGAGAACCCCTTCTTGCAGGCCTTGATTTCTATAAAAAGGCAGTTGCAATCCGGAAGAAACATAATCCCGCTGACAAGAAAATCATAAATGGCATCCAGACAAACGGGACACTGCTTGATGAAAACTGGTGCAGATTTCTTTCGGAGGAAAATTTTCTTGTTGGCATCAGCATAGACGGTCCGGAAGAATTTCATAACAGGCACAGATATGATAGCAATGGCAAAGGTTCATTCAGAAGGGTAATGCACGGATATGAACTGCTGAGGAGATATGGTGTAACCACTGAGATCTTATGTGTCCTGAATTCACAGAACGTCGCTCATCCACTTGCAGTCTATGATTTCTTTAAAGGGATTGGTGCTGAATACCTGACTTTCCTTCCACTTGTTGAAAGGAATCCGGAATCTGTAAGCGGTGTGAGTATCGATTCTGTTCCGGCAGAGCAGTTTGGGATTTTCCTTTCTGAAATATTCGATCAGTGGGTACAAAAGGACATTGGCCGGATAAAGATCCAGATCTTTGAGGAAGCATCAAGACGTGCTTTTAACCAGGATCATACTCTTTGTATCTTCAAAGTCAACTGTGGGGGTGTCCCGGTCATTGAACATAATGGTGATTTTTATTCATGCGATCATTATGTAGATAGTGATCACCTGATCGGAAATATAAATCATAGTTCGCTTGAAGAATTTCTTGACAGTGAAAGACAGCAGACTTTCGGGAAATCAAAATCAGAAACGCTTCCACGCTACTGCCGGGAGTGCAATGTTCTCGATATGTGTAACGGCGAATGTCCGAAAAACAGGTTTATCAATACACCTGACGGAGAGCCGGGCTTAAACTACCTGTGCTCCGGTTATAAATTATTCTTTGAGCACTGCCAGCCTTTCATTTCCTCATTACGTACCTTATGGCTGAACCTTGAATCTTGAATCTTGAATCTTGAATTTTGAATTACTTTAGTTTTTCCCTGAAGAACCCCACCGTTCTGTCCCATGCCAGTTTTGCAGCTTCGGCATTGTACCTTGTAGCGTTGGTGTCATTATTGAAGCCGTGCCCTGTTCCCGGGTAGGAGAAAATCTGATACTCCTTGTTATTCTTTTTCAGAGCCTCTTCGAATGCTGCGATACCTGCATTAATCCCCGCATCATTTTCAGCATAATGTGCCATTACAGGGGCCTTGATCCTGGCAACATCTTCGGCCGAGGGCTGTCTTCCATAGTATGGAGCAGCAGCATCAAGCTCCGGAGAGTTAACAGCTACCTGGTTTGTCATCGCTCCGCCCCAGCAGAACCCGGTACACCCTACTTTGCCATTTGAATTTGGATGTGTCTCCAGGTATTTAACAGCTGCAACAAAATTTTTTGTGGTTTCATCGCTGTTCAGTTTTTTGAATAGTTCACCCACATTTGAAACATCATCAGGAGTTCCGCCTACTGGTGAAAGGGCATCGGGCGCAAGGGCAAGAAAACCTTCCTTGGCCATTCTTTTTGTAACTTCCTGAATATGAGGAACCAGACCTCTATTCTCATGTATCACGATCACTGCGGGGAACTTCTTTCCTTTTTCCGGTCTGGCAAGGAAAGCCCTCATTTCGCCTGTTGCCGCGGGATATTTAATGAATTCTGCAACAACAGATATTTCCTTCTGTTTCTTTGCTGCAGATGCAACAGCCTGGTTATCTTCCAATACCGGAAGTAAAGCTGAAGCTGCAGCCATGCTTCCGGTTATCATGGCAAGCTTCTTTAGAAAATCACGGCGGCTTGTATGACCTTTCCAGTAATCATCATAAAGGGAGGAGATTCTGTTTTCCATAGTTTTTATGAATTAAAGTGATATTTATGATTCATAATAAGTCCTCAATTTACGAAAAAAAAGATAAATTCATCTATTTTTGGAATAAAGGAAATTTGAAGGTTTAATCATATTAAATTATTTATTATGAAGCAGGATATTGAGATTGCCCAGGAGGCCAGAATGAGGCCTGTAGTTGAGATTGCCGGTATATTGGGTATACCGCCCGATGATCTGGAATTATATGGAAAATTCAAAGCAAAAATTCCCCTCAAATTTATTGATGAGGAAAGGATTAAAAGTTCAAAGCTCATTCTTGTCACAGCGATTACTCCCACACCTGCAGGGGAGGGAAAGACTACAACATCAATCGGTCTTGCCCAGGCTTTGAACAAGCTCGGGAAAAAGGCTACTGTTGTTTTGCGTGAGCCTTCACTTGGCCCTGTTTTTGGCATTAAAGGTGGCGCTGCCGGTGGCGGTTACTCACAGGTCATACCCATGGAAGATATCAACCTACATTTCACAGGTGATCTATCGGCAGTCGAAAAAGCCCATAACCTTCTTGCAGCTCTCATTGATAATAATATCCAGCTTAAACAGGGCAACCTTGGTATTGATCCCCGTACAATTGAATGGAAACGTGTAATGGATATGAATGAAAGATCCCTCAGAGATATTGTAATAGGGCTGGGTGGTACAACAGAGGGTGTACCAAGGCAGTCGGGATTTAACATCACGGCAGCATCCGAGGTGATGGCGACACTTTGTATGGCTCAGAACCTTAATGATCTGAAAGAGAGGCTCGGAAGGATATTTGTAGGTTACACTTACTCCGACAAGCCTGTATTTGCATCAGATCTGAAAGCTCAGGGTGCCATGGCAGCATTGCTCAAGTATGCGATAATGCCGAATCTTGTACAGACACTTGAAGGAACCCCTGCAATTATTCATGGCGGCCCGTTCGCAAATATTGCTCAGGGAACTAACTCAATAATCGCGACAAAAATGGGACTTTCTCTGAGCGATTTTGTTGTAACGGAAGCAGGTTTTGCCAGCGAACTGGGTGCAGAAAAATTCTTTGATATCAAATCACAATACGGCGATCTGAAGACAAATGCAGTAGTTATCGTTGCAACTATAAGAGCCCTGAAATACCATGGGGGAGCAAAGCTTTCATCATTGCAGGATGAGGACCTCGCTGCCCTTAACAGCGGCTTTGAGAATCTTGATAAGCATATTGAAAATATGAAATATTTCGGGTTCAGCCCTGTGGTGTCAATTAACAAGTTTGATTCGGATACAGCGGCAGAAATCGATCTTCTTCTTAAACACTGTAAAGAACAAAACGTAAAAGTCGCTGTCAACGACGGCTGGGCAAGAGGAGGAGAAGGCGCGATCGAACTTGCAGAAAAAATTCTGGATTCAGTAAAGGATTGTCCCACCTGCTTCAAGCCACTTTATGACCTATCCTGGTCATTCGAGGAAAAAATAGATACAATATGCAGGAAAATGTATGGGGCCGATCATGTTGAATATACTGTAAAGGCCAAAACACAACTCGGGAAGATCGAAAAACTAGGTTTGGGAAACCTGGCCGTATGTATTGCAAAAACACAAAAATCACTGTCTGATGATCCAACCAGGAGAGGAAGACCAAGAGGTTTTACAATAAAAATAAGAGAAGTCGAGCTTTCATCCGGTGCCGGTTTCATTGTTCCGATAGCCGGTACGATAATGAGGATGCCAGGCCTTCCAAATATCCCGTCGGCTGAGAAGATTGACATTGACAATGAAGGGTTAATATCAGGATTGTTCTGATCAGACATTCATTTTACTAATTTTATGAGCTTAAAAATTTATATATGATGAAAAGAATTCAGGTCTTTCTGTTAATAATGTTTATGGCAGTTACAGCATGTAAGAGATATAGCAAATACGAGGGCGTGGCATTCACTGAAAAGGAACCCCGCGACTGGGAAAATCCTGAAATGTTCGGTCAGAATAAAGAAGCGCCTCATGCAACTCTTATAAGCTTTGACAATGAGCTGTCCGCTCTGTCTGCAGATAAGTCAGCTTCTCCCAACTATCTGTCTCTCGACGGGATCTGGAAGTTCAATCTGGTAAAATCACCGGATCAGAGGCCATACTGGTTCTTTAAGGATGATTATGACACCCGTGACTGGGATGACATCGAAGTGCCTTCAAACTGGGAAATGAAGGGATATGATGTCCCGATATATGTTAACATAACATACCCCCATAAAAATGATCCTCCATATATACAGCACGATTATAATCCTGTCGGATCATATAAAAGGAGCTTTGAGGTACCATCAGGATGGAATGACAAAGAGGTATTTCTTCAGTTCGGGGCAGTATCCTCAGCATTCTATGTGTGGGTAAACGAACAGCTTGTCGGTTACAGCCAGGACAGTAAAACTCCTGCAGAATTCAATATTTCAAAATATTTGAAAAAAGGTAACAACTCCCTTGCAGTTGAAGTCTACAGATGGTGCGACGGTAGTTATCTCGAAGATCAGGATTTCTGGAGATTGAGCGGAATACAACGGACTGTTTTCCTTCATGCCAGACCAAAAACCTATATAAGGGATTTCTTTGCAAAGGGCGATCTTGAAAATGATTATAAGGACGGTTTGCTTAATGTTGATGTGGAACTTATTCAAACAGGAAGTGATGCAAACGATTTCGTTGTGGAAACTTCACTTTATGATGCAGAACAAAAGCTTTATACCGAATCAAAACCTGTTGCTGTAGCAGGAAAAAAAGCGGATATAACATTTGAAAAGAGCTTTCCGGATGTAAAAAGATGGTCGGCAGAGACTCCTGATCTCTATACCCTTGTAATCACATTAAAGACTGCAGACGGGAATATTCTTGAAAGTGTAAGTTCCAAAACAGGATTCCGGAATGTTGAAATAAAGAATTCCCAGCTGCTTGTGAACGGAGTTGCAGTTTATCTGAAAGGTACAAATATGCATGAACATGATGATATCAACGGGCACGTTGTTGATGAAGAACTTATCCTGAAAGATATCCGTGTAATGAAGGCGAACAATATAAATGCGATGCGGACCTCACATTATCCTCAGCAGGAGCTATGGTACCAGATGTGTGATAAATATGGTCTTTATCTGATTGATGAAGCAAATATTGAATCTCATGGCATCGGTTATAATAAGGATGTAACTCTTGCAGATAAGCCACAGTGGGCTGCTGCTCATATGGCAAGGATGCAGAGCATGGTTGAGAGAGATAAAAATCATCCCTCAGTCATTATCTGGTCACTTGGTAATGAAGCAGGAGATGGTCATAATTTCCTGAATAATTATAAATGGGCGAAACAGAGAGATGTAACGCGTCCTGTTCAGTATGAAAGGGCTGAACAGTTTACAAATACGACCGAAAGGCACACCGATATAATATGTCCGATGTATTCGAAGATTGAACGGATTGAAGCATATGCTAAAGATCCCAATAATGACCGGCCGCTGATTATGTGTGAATACACTCATGCAATGGGTAATTCAAACGGCAATCTTCAGGATTACTGGGATGTGATTGAGAAATATCCGAAACTGCAGGGAGGATTTGTATGGGACTGGGTTGACCAGGGACTTCTTAAAACCGATGAGAACGGTGAAAAATACTGGGCATATGGCGGTGATTTTGGTGAAGAGGGTGTCCCCAGCGATGGGATTTTCTGTTGTAACGGGCTTACATGGCCCGACAGAACCGGAAAGCCAGGGCTTGCTGAAATTAAAAGAGTATATCAGTATGTGGGGTTTAAGCCCGTCGACCTTAAAGCAGGTATGATAAGTGTGAGGAATAAGTATGACTTTACAAATCTGTCTGATTTCGGCTTTGACTGGGAAGTTGTATCGGACGGCTCAGTTATTCAGTCAGGTAAAGTGCCTCTTCCCGATTTTCAGCCCGGGAAAGAAATGAATATTATGATACCCATTGAAAAAATTGTTCCTTCACCGGGAGCGGAGTATTTCCTTAATCTCAGGATATCAAAGAGCGAAGCCTGGGGTATTCTGCCGGAAGATCATGTTTATGCAAGCGGGCAATTTAAACTTCCTGTCGAAGGCGGTACCGTGCCGCTGAAGCAGGATAATCTGGCTGTTCTTCAGACCAATACTACCGGCAACAAGCTTGAAGTAGGAGGGACTGGTATGCTGCTTGTCTTTAATCTTGAAAGCGGAAAGCTGGAATCATTCAAATATAAAGAGAAAGAGCTTCTGCTTAAAGGTCCCGAACCTGATTTCTGGAGGCCTCCCACGGATAATGATTACGGTTACAATATGGACAGGAAGCTTGGTATATGGAAGAAAGCCGGCGAAAGAATAAAGGTTACCGGGGCAGACATCCGTCAGCCCGGAATGGGTAAAGTGGTTGTGGCTTTCAGATATGATATCCTTGGAACAGACGGTGAAAAGATCGCCGGATATTCTACTACTTACACAATACTGGGATCTGCTGATGTTATAATCTCCAATTCTTTTTCCAAAATGTCAGCCAGTCTTCCTGAAATACCAAGAATGGGAATGCAGATGCAGCTTCCTGTTGAATTTGCTAACCTGAAATGGTATGGAAGAGGACCGCATGAAAACTATATTGACCGGAAAACTTCGGCCGATGTGGGCTTATATGAAAGTACAGTTGCAGATCAGTATGTACCTTATATCCGTCCTCAGGAAAATGGTTACAGGACAGATACACGCTGGCTGTCGCTGACTGACGATAATGGTACCGGGATACTAGTAAGCGGAAATCCATTGTTCTGTTTTGCAGCACTAAATAATATCCACGACGATTTTGAATCTCCGAAAGGGAAATTGTCAATGTACAGGAAAGACGCGAAAAGTGCGAATACACATACGAATGATGTCAAACCTCGTGATCTTGTCAACCTGAACATCGATCTCGGACAGATGGGTGTAGGGGGAGATGATTCATGGGGTGCAGAGATCCATAAGCAATATAGGCTTCTTGGGAACAAGTATGAGTACAGTTTCCGTCTGAGACCGGTCGTTAAGGACGATGATATCCTGAAACTTGCAAAGGAGCGTCTTTAACAAACCTCTTCTCTGTGTCCCTCTGTGAACCCTCTGTGGAACTCTGTGTAAGTTCTTAAATTTCTTTTTATTACACAGAGTTACACAGAGAAAACACAGAGGTCCACAGAGGTAATTATATTAAAATTTTAATGTTACCTGCAGAACTTCATTTTCGCCGGTGATAATGTTTTTGACATTATAAACAAGCGGAGCGTTTATTGTTTTACTGACAACTACCCTTGTTGCGGTGTTTGCCGGAAGAGTGATGGAAGCTGGTGTTCCGGGCAGACCATCGACAAGATAAAATGGAATATCCGAGTTGTTCATTATTTCGAAGTAGACATTCTTATCAGTCTGGTTAAAAGGTTGGCAGATTGATATGCATTCGTAAAAGAATGGTAAGGCATACTCTTCTTTCCCCGCGATCATATCGTCAAAATATGCCAGAGTCCTTCCTGCAAACATTGCTTCCTTAAGCGATTCGGGTGTTCTGGTTTTTGCGAATACAAGTGTCATCGGTCTGTTTGTTTTTCCCTTGTATTCCTCGCTGATCACACCGTGCATATCGCTGTTTGCCATTACAGCCAGATTATGCTGTTTACAGAATGTCATGACAAGAGGATAATATTCCCTGTGATTGAAAAACTCTATCCCGTGCATCCATTTATTCTTTAGGAGCCGGGAATGAATATCATACATCCTCGGGATACCGTCAGGCTGTTGAGATTTCCATCCGGGATGGTTCCACTGAATAAAAGCGCCCTGTTTTACAGCTTCCTCTATCACATCATAAACAGAATCTTTTACAAGAGCACTTGCATCTGTTATAAATAAGGCATTCAGGTGTCCGGGAGGCATCGATCTTGTTATTTCAGTTCCTTTAACAAGTATAATATTATAATCCCTTGCAGTTGTTTCAGCAATCTTCCATGATGCATTGTGGTCGACCGGTATATAATCTTTTTTTGGTGTATATTCAATATGGTCAGTTATTGATATTACGTCCAGACCATCCCGGTAAGCTTCCCCGACACGAACTGTCGGCCATACATTACCGTCAGATAATACGGTATGCAGGTGGAAATCACATTTCAGTGTAACATATCCCGGCAGATCGGGAAGATTAACAATTTTTCTTTGTCCGAATCCGGCAAATGTTACGCTGACAATCAGTAAAATTATAATACTCAGTTTTTTCATGATATTGATTTATTTGATTTCTAATAATTCTATTCTAAAATAGAGTTTCACAGAGATTTCACGGAGTTACGCAGAGTTGTTCAGTAAGTTCCACGGCACTTTGACCCTCATGGCTACACCCACCCCGAGCCCCTCCCGGGAGGGGATTACCTGACCCGATACATCATGTCCCTCTCTCCCTCTCGCCCTCTCGCCCTCTCTCCCCCTCACATCATCTCCCTCTCACCTCATCTCCC
>CAZWUB010000076.1:0-16678 GCA_964637415.1 uncultured Rikenellaceae bacterium | reverse complement strand
TCATCCGGGGAAAGGCCGCTGCTGAAAAATGTTCCCGACGAATCTCTCCCGCAGTTTATTGAAGAGAAACTTTCACACCGCGAAAAATGGTATAACAAAGCTGAAATAATTGTTGATGGTCATAGTCTGAATATAGAACTTTTAGGATCGATTATAAATTCAAAGCAGGAAAACCGGTAACAACAGCATGAGAGACAGCTTGCTCAGATTCAGCAATACCGGGGCGGGCATTAAACAAGCAGTTTATTTACTGCCCGTGCAGGCTATGCTTATCGGTATCTTCTCCGGCTTATTCGATATTACCGCCCATTCAATGTTCCTGTCATTTTTCGATGAAAAAATGATGGCCCGGGCATATATATTTTCAGGTATCGCAGGATTCAGCCTTTCATTACTTTTCTCATTATTGAATGCCAGGATGCCATTCAAAAAGCTTTCCGTGATAAACCTGCTGTTTGTATCAATTGTTACCCTTTTTCTCTGGATTCTGATGTTAATCAAACCTGCAGCTTCTGTAGTTTTTGTTCTTTTCATTATGATGGGGCCTCTGAATATCCTGGCAATCATGGGACTTGACAGAACGATATTACACCTGGCAGAAAAAGAACGGGCAGCAGGCCTTTCCGGCTTCACAAGGGCAGCATTAATAATAGGTATCAGTACAGGATGTCTTTTAATTCCTCTTATTCTCAATGTATCTCAGGATCTCCGGCATTTTATTCTTTCCGGGTTTATTGCTGTCATGGGAGCAGCTGTGATTCAGATATCCCTGGGAAAACGCTTTTCTCCGGAAGATGAAAATAATAAGCTTCAGGAAACTCTGCATAAAAAGGAAAGGATATTCCGGAAATTTCCGGAAAACATTTTGTACCGGAAGATCGCGTTAGTTGCCATATTTTCAGTGATCACAGCATTCTTTGTGCAGTATTCCTTTCTGGCCGTTGCCAGGATCCAGTACCCCACGATGCAGGATCTGGCACATTTCCTTGGACTATTCACCGGAATTGTAATGACAATTGCGCTGATAATCAAATTGTTTGTTTTTCCTTTCCTGATCAGGAATTTCAGACTCCGGGTAACAATTATACTCCCTCCTGTAATAATAGCATTGCTCACAATTGCAGTGCTGGCGACAGGGTACATGAACGGCAACTATTCAGCAGCAACCGGCATAACGGGTTTCTTTATCCTCCTTGCAATGAGCCGGCTCTTTTCAAGGGCCTTCAGGGAGACTTCAGAAGTATCTTCAGGTGAAGTTATATGTCAGGCTCTTGATAATAAAAGGAAATCTGCTGCTCTTTTCGGGATCAGGGGACCGGTTAATGAAGCCGGAACAATTATCGCGGGACTGATCCTGACATGCCTTGGTATTTTCGGATCGGTAAAACTGATCCACTTTCCTGTGGTTCTTGTGTTATTGACAATACTTTGGATAATATCGGCACTCAGACTGTATTCAGCCTACCGCGATTCTGTCACAACTGATGAAAAGAGGTCCGGTAAGCACGCTTTCAATGAAATTACCGATAAGATCATTCCGGTGTGGGAGAACAGGATACAGGCGGAAATGGCTTTTGCTGATGATTTTTATGATCTGATTTCAGGAGATCCCGGTATTACTGAGAAGCCCCATAATCAATGGTATCTGAATAAGATACTTGATTATGCCGATATTAAAATGGATGTAAATTTACTGCCGGCTCTAAAAAAAATAAGATCCGGATCAGGTATTCCACGGGAGACCAGACAGCGTGCATCGGAAATTATTCAGGATCTTGAGCTTTTATTATCGGGTGTCAGGAACAGGGATGAACGGTTGCAGGCTATGCTGATGCTTTCGGAGGACCATTCGCCACACATACCCGAAGTGCTCAAATTATTGAGGGATCAGGATAATGATCTGAAGATCATTGCACTAAATATGATCAGGAAGTTCAGGTTAAGCGAATTACTTCCCGAAGTATGCAGTTGCCTTAATAATAAGTATGTTGCAGTTCATGCTGAAAATGTACTTAAAAGTTTCGGGAGTGAAGCCGATCAGCCTCTCCAGAGGTTCTATCTCTTATCATCAGGCGATATAAGGATATCCGCTTCGATCCTGAAGATACTCGGGGGCAGCTGCAGCAGTGAAAATACCGGATTTCTTTTCTCATTGCTCTGGACTGCTTCCAGACCTATCCGCGAAGCCGGACTGAAAAGCCTTTCCGGGTGTAATTTTAATTATAGCAGCGATGAAAAAGTAAAGCTGCTAAGAGTTATTAATGATGTTGTCGGGATCATTACCTGGAACAAGTCAGCCGGAATATGCCTTGGCAGAATGGACAGCAGCCTTCCCGGTGAAGCAATGCTGAAGGAAAACAGGAGATGGATTGATTTTCTCTTCAATCTGCTGGCTGTTGCATATGGAAAGAGGATAGCCGGAGAGATAAGGGAAAGTATTGATGAAGGATCGTTTGAAAGTGCCAGTCATGCTCTCGAAATTATTGATATTATTACCGACGAACAGGTTAAAAGCAGGCTTACCGTACTCCTTGACAAGATACCTGACCATAGGAAGCTCAGAACACTTTTCAGGTTTTATCCCGGCGAAATTCCTGAATGGGACGATCTTGTCGGTTATATTATAAACCGCGACTATAATCTTCTGGGTGTCTGGATAAGAGCCTGCCTGATAAGAGAAATTCCCGGGATATCCGGAAATGATATGGCAGAATCCTTTATAGCGCTTCTTTTCAGCCCTGAGATGATATTAAGGGAGGAAACCGCAAAACTGCTTTCACGATCCGGAAAAGAGTATTTTGATCAGGCATACGACAGGTTACCCGTAACAGTTAGGGAAACCCTTGACGGCATCATAAGCGGACACTTAAAAGATTATGAACTCCTTTATAATAAGGTGATATTCTTAAAGTCACTTTTTAACAGCCTTCCTGAGGAAGACCTGCTTGTCATTGCCGGTAATATTGTATCTGCCGGATTTTTATCTCCCGAATATCTGACCCGGGAGAATGGTTATATACTCTGGGAGTGTGACTCCGGAGGTCATGAATGTGCAGCCGGGATATATTATGATAACATACTGAGAAAGATGTCAGCCACGGGGAAAGATTCATTCTGTTATATTCTTCCTCTTTCAGATCTCGAAGATTTTCTTGCCCGGTATCCTGAACATAAAACTGAAATATTTAAATACATAGATGAAATCGAAAGAAGAAACCAGTAAGTTCAATCCCTTTCCAGGGCTGAGGCCCTTCACTCCGGAAGAAAATGAGCTCTTCTTCGGACGTGAAAAGGAAAGTGATGAGGTTTTCACCAAGCTTCTGAAAAACCGGTTTATTACGGTGACGGGAACATCAGGCAGTGGTAAATCATCACTGGTTTACTGTGGTATCATGCCCAGAATAAAGGAGATGGGCCGGAAAGAATCCTCCGCATGGAGAATAATTATTTTTAGACCCGGTAATGATCCTTTCGAGAGCCTGGCACATGCAATCCATGAAAATATTGCCGAGACCGGGTTGAAAGAAGTCCCGCTTGAAACACTCCTTTCTGACCTTCACAGGGAGTCCGACGGGATATCAGTCACCCTGAAAAAACATATAATAAGAGGATACGAGAAAGTATTGCTTGTTGTCGATCAGTTTGAGGAGCTCTTCAGATACCGCACATCCGATACCGGCGGAACTTACGGTACTGAAACCGGAGAATTTGTCGAGAACCTTGTAAATGCAGTAAGCCTCTCGGATTCAAGAGTATTTACAATTGTGACAATGAGAGCTGATTTCATGGGTGAGTGTGCATATTATCAGGGTCTTACACAATTGATTAACACAAGTAATTTCCTTATGCCACGGATGGACAGGGATAATTACAGGCAGGTAATTGAGGGTCCTGTGAAATATGCCGGAGCTTCAATTGACAAATCATTTGTTGAGACTATCCTTGATGATCTTGATGAGCATTCTGATCAGCTGCCGGTTTTGCAGCATGCCCTGATGAGAACATGGAATCACTGGCAGGAACTGAAAGATCCTGAAAGACCGCTGGGTTACACCGATTACGACTCGGTGGGTACAATGCGTAATGCAATGGCAAGACATGCCGACGAAGCTTACGGGGAACTTGATAACAGAGGCAGGGAGATATGCAGGAGGATGTTCAGGGCTATAACAGATAAGGGAACCGACAACAGGGGTATACGCAGACCGACTGTCTTTTCAACACTGAGATCGATAATCGATTGTTCATCCGCAGAGCTGACAGATGTGATTGAAAAATTCAGACAGCCATTGAGGTCGTTCATCACACCCCGCTATGGGATCCCTCTGAATGAGGATTCCGTAATCGACCTGTCGCATGAGAGTCTCATAAGATTATGGAGCAGATTATCTGCATGGGTTGACGAGGAAGCTGCTTCAATTCAGATGTATCTCAAGCTTGCGGACTCATCGTCGTTGTACCAGCATGGGAAGACAGGTCTGATGCGACCTCCGGACCTTCAGCTTGCAATTAACTGGCGCGACAGGGAAAAACCCACACTTAAATGGGCAAGGAGATATGATCCCGCTTTCGAAAGGGCAATGGTCTTTCTCAGGACCAGTGAGAAGGAGTATCTCGACGAGGAAGAAAGAAAGCTGAAGATCCAGAGAAGCAAAATAAAACGAACCAGGATAATGGCTATCTTTTTCGGGGGAGCCACCATTATTGCAATGGGATTGATGATATCGGCGTTTATACAGAAAGTATCAGCAGACAGACAAAAGGCTCTTGAAGAATCATTGAGAATTATTGCCGAAAAAGAGAAGATCAAAGCTGATTCAACAACTGCAGTCGCTTTCATGAAATTGCAACAATCCGATTCGGAAGCTTTCATCGCCCGAAGGGAAGCTGAAGAGGCATTAAAACAGAAAGCCTTCATTATGTCAAGATTATCGGTGGCTGAAAGCTTTGCTGATTCTGCACAAAGCGCTGTTATTGAAGCAGGTCAGATTGCAGCAGATGCAACGGAACAGAAAAATTCAGCAGTCAGGCTCAGAATGCTGGCTGTTGGAAAATCATTATCACTAAGGTCACTTCAACTCGACGGACAGAAAGACCTTCAGACTCTCCTTGCATATCAGGCTTATCTTTTCAACAGGAAAAATGGCGGCTTTGAAAATGATGCTGATATTTATTCCGGCATCTATAATGTTACGAAGCAATATTCCGGAGGATATAAATCCTTTATCGGCCATGAGGGTGAAATTAAAAGCATTGCATTCCACCCTGACGGTAAGGAATTCTATACATCGGGTGATGATGGTAAGGTTCTGAAGTGGACACTATCAGACAATGGCCGTAGCTTCACAGAGGTTTATTCCGGCGAAAAGGTGATAGAGATACTTGCAGTTAATCCTGATGCTTCATGGCTTGCAGCAGGTGAGGGGAATTCTTCTATCCATATGATACCCCTGAAAGAAGGTGGTGTCCGGCATAAGCTTACAGCTCATACCGACAGGATAAATTCGCTTAACTTTTCATCAGACGGAAACTTCCTCTATTCAGCTTCACTCGACGGCAGAGTACTGCAATGGGATCTGAACGCAAGAACCTGTACGAACGTTACTCCTGCAGGAACCGGCATAACAACTGTTGATATTTCATCTGATGGTCAGTACTTCGCGGGCATCAACTCTCAGAACAGAGTACTTGTATGGAATCCCGAAAACAGCCAGACTTATTTCAGGATTGAAACAGAAAGAAGGAATATTAATGTTATAAGGTTCAAGCCCGACGAAAGGATACTTGCCATAGGCGATAATGAAGGATTCGTAGAACTGTGGGATGTGAACTCAGGGCAGAGAATATCGGCCGTAGCGGCACATTCCGGCCAGGTCAATGATATATGCTTCAATAAAATCGCCGGGCAAATGGCGACAGCCGGTAATGACAGGTCTGTAAGGATTTTTAATGTAAGAAATACTTCCGATCTTTCAGAACCACCGGTGATATTAACTGATAACGACGGATCTGTTGTAACTGTTCAGTTCAGTCCCGACGGACAATCAATATTATCTGGGACAAGCGATGGCAAAAACAATCTGGTCAGCCGCTTTACTCATGCTGACTATATGGCTAAGGATATTTGTACAATCGTTTCAAGGAACATGACACAGGATGAGTGGAATTCATTTGTAGGCAGGGATATACCCTGGGAACCTACCTGTACTGAATCTAATTTTAAGATCAGGATCAGAGAAGTGAAATAAAATCATCCGGGCTTTTAAGACAGATTATTTCCGGTTTAAATAGTTTAATAGTTTGGCCGAAATGCTTTTTAGCTAAATTTGCAGGCCGGGATTTTGAATTGATTTGTTAATAAGCTATACCTTTATATATATAATGGAAAATAAAAAGACACTTCTGATGATACTTGACGGCTGGGGGATCGGTGACGGATCCGCCGCTGATGTAATAAGTACGGTACCCACACCAAATATCGATGAGCTTCTGAAAAGGTACCCGAATTCGAGACTTTTTGCCTCCGGCGAGGATGTCGGTCTGCCTGAAGGACAGATGGGGAATTCCGAGGTCGGGCATCTTAACATCGGGGCAGGCAGAATAATTTATCAGGACCTTGTAAAGATCAACAAGGAATGTAAAACCGGTGAAATAAAGAACAACAAGGTGCTTACTGATGCATTCTCATATGCGCGGGATAAAAACAGACAGGTACATTTCTTCGGCCTCTTATCCGACGGAGGGGTTCACTCTCTCGACAAACACCTGTATCATTTATGTGATATGACAATGGATTATAATCTTAAGAATGTATTTATCCATGGATTTGGTGACGGACGCGATACAGATCCCCGCAGTGGTCTGGGCTATATGAAAAACCTGCTTGCCCATCTCGAAAAATCAAACGGGAAAGTGGCTTCATTTATCGGCCGGTATTATGCAATGGACAGGGACAAGAGATGGGAAAGGGTAAAAGAGGGTTATGACCTGATCGTGAACGGTATCGGAACTCCTGTTACAGATATTATTGATGCAATGCAAAAATCATATGATGCCGGCATCACTGATGAGTTCATGAAACCGATTGTTGTTGTTGATGATTCCGGACAACCTATTGGTAAAGTTCAGCCGGGCGATGTTATTATCTTCTTTAATTTCAGGAACGACAGGGCCAAGGAGCTTACAATTGCCCTTACCCAGAAGGATATGCCTGAGCATGGTATGAAGACTATTCCGTTATACTACTGTACCATGACTCCTTATGATGCCACATTCAAAGGGTTGCATGTTATCTATCCTAAAGAGAATGCAGATAATACAATTGGACAGGTACTTGCGGCAGCGGGGAAAAAGCAGCTCAGGATAGCGGAAACGGAAAAGTATGCCCATGTTACATTTTTCTTCTCAGGAGGAAGGGAAGAGACATTTCCGGGAGAGGAGAGAACACTGATCCCTTCACCCAAGGTATCGACTTACGACCTGCAGCCCGAAATGAGCGCTTACCAGGTTAAGGATGCAGTTATTAATGCTATCGGAACAGAGAGATATGATTTTATCTGCCTCAATTTTGCAAACGGTGATATGGTGGGGCATACCGGAGTTTACAAGGCAATCATGAAAGCAGTTACTGTAGTTGATGAATGTGCCGGAGCGGTGGTCAGTGCTGCACGGTCCAAAGGATATGATGTTCTTATTATTGCCGATCATGGTAATGCCGATATGGCTGTAAATGATGACGGTACTCCGAATACTGCCCATTCGCTGAACCCTGTACCCTGTATCCTTGTAAGTGACGATTATAAGAGTATTAAAGAAGGTATCCTTGCTGATGTTGCTCCCACTCTGCTCACGATTATGGGTGTTAATATCCCACCCGAAATGACAGGAAAGGTACTTATTCAGTAGATAAGTCTTCAAACCAGGATCTCTGTGTAATAATTTTTTTGTATTATCCTTAGTGCTCTTTGTGATTTCCTTCGTGTCCTTTGTGGTTAAATAAAAATGGTTTCTTAACCACAAAGAGCACTAAGTACACACGAAGGACACAAAGGTATTTTGTAAAACTAAACGATTACTAATAATTTTGATTTTATGCTCCGGATTGGCGATACGATATTCAGTCTCGATATTCTTGAAAAGAAATTCTCCTGTGATCTTCAGCATTGCAGGGGAGTATGCTGCCGGTATGGAGATTCCGGGGCACCACTTACAGCAGATGAGGTTGATATCCTTGAAAAAATATTTCCAGAAGTGAAGCCATTTCTGCGAGGTGATGGCATATCTGCAATCGGGGAACAGGGTACCAGCATTACCGACAGCGATAAAGATTTAGTTACACCCCTTATAGATAATATGGATTGTGCTTACTCGGTCTTTGACGGTGAGGTACTGATGTGCGGGATTGAGAAAGCATGGTCGGAGGGAAAGATAAGTTTCCGGAAACCCCTTTCATGTCATTTGTTCCCCATAAGGGTTAAGCAGTTTTCAGGGTTCACAGCTGTAAATTATCAGGAGCTTTCGATATGCTCGGGTGGCCGGGAAAAAGGGAATAGCGATGGCATCTATCTGTATGAGTTTTTAAAGGAACCGATGGTCAGGGCTTTCGGGGAAGAGATGTATAATGAATTATGCATTGCGGCAGAGCAGCTCCGAACCGGAAATAATCCCTGAATCATATCAAATCTTTATAATTCAATAGTTAATGAATTATAAAAAATCTTACAATTCATTAGATTTTTAAAAAAATCGGTATATTTGGGCCATAAATTCAAAACCTAAAACTAAATAAGTTATGAAGAGACTATTACTGTTGATTTTTTTGTGTGTGTTTGGAGGCACTACGGTCCTGCTCGCACAGACAAGAGTGATTACAGGTACAGTTACCTCTACAATTGAGGGAGAAGGTGGTATTCCCGGAGTTACTATTCAGGTTAAAGGCACAACAGTTGGTGCCATTACTGATGCAAGCGGGAAGTATTCACTCAATGTACCGGCGGATGCAACAACTCTTATTTTTTCATATATAGGTATGAAAAAACAGGAGGTTGAGATTGCGGGACGTTCAGTTATTAATGCTGTTATGGAATCCGATCTGTTAGGATTGGACGAAGTTATTGTAACCGCGTTGGGTATTTCGAGAGAGAAAAAGGCTCTTGGTTATTCTGTCCAGGATGTCTCCGGAGATGAAATAGCAAAAGCGAAAGAGACAAACATTATCAACTCACTGCAAGGTCGTGTTTCAGGAGCCCAGATCACAGCTACTTCCGGAGCTGTAGGTGCATCCTCAAGGATTGTCATCAGAGGAGTTTCGTCACTGAGCGGAAATAATCAACCGCTTTTTGTGGTAGATGGTATCCCTATTGACAATAGTAACTTTGGGAACACCGGAACAGATGGGACAAACAGAGGTAACGGGGCAGCAGATATTAACCCTGATGATATTGAGACACTGACAGTTCTAAAAGGTGCTAATGCTTCAGCCCTTTACGGTTCCAGAGCATCAGCAGGGGTTATCGTTGTTACTACAAAAAGAGGCAGGAAAGGCGAAAAACTCTCTGTTGATATCAGTAATACAACAACATTTGAAACACCTCTTAGGCTGCCTGATTTTCAGGATAAATATGGTCAGGGAAACGGCGGAGCATTTTCGTATGTTGATGGTAAAGGTGGTGGTATAAACGATGGTGTTGATGAGAGTTGGGGGCCTCAGCTGGATATCGGATTAATGATACCCCAGTTTTCTTCTGTGGATGCTAACGGTGTTGCTCAGCCGGCTCCGTGGATTTCACACCCGAACAACGTTAATGATTTATTTGACCTGGGCCATACAACTACAACAAACGTCTCTTTTACCGGAGGTAGTGAAAAATCAAGTTTCAGGCTATCTTTTACTGACCTAGGTCAAAAGGGGATGATCCCAAATACCGATTTTAAGAAAAAGACTCTGGCTTTCAGTGCAAGTTCAAACCCTGTTGATAAGCTTACATTTTCTGCTTCAGGTAACTATGTAAACGCTCAGAGTGGTAACCAGCCGGGTTATGGTTATAATGCTAATAACATAATGCAACAGCTGTCATGGACCGGGAGGCAGGTTGATTATAAACTTCTTCGTGAAAAACAGTATAATGAAGATGGTTCAATCTTTAACTGGAACCATAATTTTCATAACAATCCGTTTATGACTCTTAATGAGAACCTTAATACTCTCAATCGTGACAGATTTATTGGTAATGCAATGTTAAAGTATCAGTTTACCAGTTGGTTGAGCGCCTATGTAAGATCAGGGGGTGATATTTATAACAACGCCACTACCGATAGAAAGTTTGTCGGGGATATGGATTACCGTCAGGGAAATTATTATGAGGCTGTTGATATTTTCAGAGAGATAAACAGCGATTTTCTCATCACTGTTGACAAAGCATTGGGATCCAATTTTAATTTCAGTTTCAATTTTGGAGGTAACAGAATGGACCGGAGATACCAGAATAATACAGGAGAAGCTCCTGAATTGGCTATTCCCGGTGTATACAATGTTGCAAATTCTTCAGTTACTCCCCAGGTATCAAATTATTTATCACTCAAAAGAATAAACAGCCTGTACGGATTTGGCCAGGTAGGATACAAAAATGCATTATTTCTTGATTATTCGGTAAGAAATGACTGGTCCAGCACATTGCCCAAAGATAATTGTTCTTATTTGTATCCGGCAATTTCTCTAAGTGCAGTTGTCTCAGATCTTCTTAGTATAGAATCTAATATACTTTCGTTTGCGAAAGTCCGTGCCAGCTGGGCACAGGTTGGTGGTGATACTGATCCATATTCTCTTTCACCGACAGTTTCTTTCGGTGATGGCTGGAATGCAGGGACAAAACTGTTGAATATATTTGTTCCAAACGAATTGCCAAATGCAGGACTGAAACCACAAATGAATGAATCTCTTGAGTTTGGCGCTGATTTACGCTTCTTTATGGACAGGATTAGGCTTGATCTTACATACTATAACCAGAAATCTATTAATCAGATTGTGTCAATTGCAGTTCCAGGATCTACCGGTTACCTGAATAAAATTATTAATGCAGGTAGAATCAATAATAATGGTATAGAGTTATTACTGGCAGTAACACCTGTAAGAAGTGATAATTTACGGTGGGATATTACTTTCAACTGGTCGAAAAACAATAATGAAGTTGTTGAACTGGCTGAAGGGATAGAGCAATTCGTTTTAGGTGGTTATTGGAGCCTTGATGTTCTTGCAATACCAAAAAGGGCATATGGTGTTCTGTATGGTTATGACTTTGAAAGAGATGCCGATGGAAACATTATTTTCTATGACGGATTGCCTGCTCAGGGTGATTTGGCAGAACTTGGGAATGTTACTCCCGACTGGATTGGAGGAATGCTTAATGAATTTAGCTGGAAAGGTTTAAGTGCAAGCGTTCTGATAGATATGAAAAAGGGCGGCGATCTATATTCAATGACCACAACATGGGGCCGGTATGCGGGCGCACTTGAAGAAACACTTATCGGTCGTGAAGGTGGAATAGTTGGTGTCGGCGTTATGGAAGTTGCTGATGGAGTTTATGAGCCTAACACTGTAGTAGCCGACTGTGAAGCTTTTAACAAAGCATCTTATGTAAGTGATGTAGCGGTTACAAGTATATTTGATGCATCCTATGTCAAGCTTCGGGAAATAAGACTTGGATATACATTCAAGAATCTCGGAGTGCTTTCTCTGAAAGAGCTTAATATTTCAGCAGTAGGCAGAAATCTGGCTATTCTGAGTACTAATGTTCCTCATGTTGACCCTGAAACATCCTTCAGCAATACTAATGTACAGGGTTTGGAATTTGGCCAATTGCCTTCTGCCAGAAGTATTGGATTCAGCATAGGCTGTAAATTTTAATTAACCACTTAAATCTATAAAGATGAAAAGAAAAGTCTTATACTATATCGCAGCTTCCCTGATGATGTTGATGATACTCAGTTCAGGCTGCACAAAGGATTTCGAGGAAATAAATACAAACAATAATGCTCCTTTGATTGAACAGGCAGCACCCAATATGCTGCTGACCAATGCCATTGAATCGATGACAGACCGTGTGCATGAAATTTTCCTGGGACATGAGATGGGATCCTGCTGGGTTCAGCACATGGCAAAGGTTCAATATCCCGATGAAGACAAATATGTCCCGCGTATGACTGTTATCAATAATACATGGAACAGTTTTTATGCTGCATCAGGATTTGATGTAAATACTATTTACAATCTTGCTGAAGAATCAGGGAATGAATCTTATAAGGCAGTTGCGTTAATACTTAAGAGCTATATAACTTCTGTTCTTACTGATGAATTTGGTGATGTGCCTTATTCTGAAGCCTGGCAGGGAAGCTCAGAAGAACCGATTCTTAATCCGGTTTATGATACACAGGAATCTATTTATACTGCTCTGTTGGATAATCTTAAGACTGCAAATGAACTCCTTACAGATGATGCCCCGGCGATAGACGGTGATATCCTTTTCAATGGCGACCTGATGAAATGGAAGAAGTTTGCTAACTCCCTACGCCTTCGTCTGTTATTGCGCAGATCCGATAGGGTAGATCCAACTGCTGATATGACTACCATTTTCGGTGATCCGGCTACATATCCGATACTTACGGGGAATAATGAAAATGTTGCACTAAGATACCTTGGATCTGCTCCCAATAACCATCCTATAAATGAGAACAGAAAGACCAGGGATGACCACAGAGTAAGTAAGACATTAGTCGATTACCTCTACACGGAAGCCCCCAGTCCCGACTATAGGGTGGTAGTTTATGCTGAACTTGCTCCCGGTGCTGGTGACTGGGTAGGTCTTCCTAATGGCATGCTGGCTGCTGATGCTGCTGTCTATAACGGGAACGGAATATCAAACACTTCAAAGATCGGTACTTATTTTTCAAATGCAACAGCTCCGGGAATGCTGTTAAGCTATGCTGAAGTGCTCTTTATTAAAGCTGAAGCTTGTGCTCGTGGTTTTATCCCGGGCGGGCATGAGGTTGCTGACCAGGTTTACAAGGATGCTATTAGAGCATCATGGGACCAATATAATGAGGATGGTACTTTTGCTTCAAAATTAGAAATATGGAGATCTACGTTTGAAAGCTGGGGAATGACCACAGAGAATATCTATGATTATGCATGGCAGGATTTTGTTGATTATGGTGGAACAGCTGATACACTTCTCCCTGCAAGTGCTATTGAGCAAATTGCCACTCAGAAATGGATTGCCTTGTTCGACCAGGGACTTCAGGCTCATTATGAGTGGAGAAGAACAGGTTATCCGGTACTGACACCTGCTATTGCAGGGCAGAACCAGGGCAAAATTCCCGTTCGGGCATACTATCCATCAGATGAGGCAGGAACAAATCCTACTAACCTCTCAGCTGCTATAACCCGTCAGGGTAAAGATGACCTCAATACAAGAGTATGGTGGGATACGGAAGATAATTATTAATCGTTTAAGTTAAAAAAAATGAAGAAATTAATATTTTCAGTTTTAAGTCTGGTATTTATAATGTTCACATTTGTCTCATGTGATGACAACTTTACTGACTTGATGACTGGCGAAGCAAAAACCGGAGGTATTTTAACCCCGACCGAATCTGTACCTTACAAACTTGGTAGTACACCAAAGGTTGATGTATCTATCGATATACCAAAAGGACCCGGTATTGTAGCAGTTGAAATTTACAGGACTTATACAGATAAACCAAAAGTCCTGGATCAGACCATTGACGTAAATTCTGCCAATGCGACTGATGATGTCATAAAAACTGTCAGCTATACATACTCACAACTTATTAACGGACTCGGGATGCCGGCAGATGAGAGTGTTCTGACAATCGGAGACAAATGGACACTAAGTTATGTTTCTGTCATGGAAGACGGACGTAAGGTGGATGTTTCCGGTAAAACAATTATTGCTGTGGCAAACTTCTTTGCCGGTCCGTATATAAAGAATATTAAATATTTCCATCCTACTGCAGGAGGAGTTTATCCCACAGAACCCTATTCCGAATATACGGAAAATATGAGCCTCACAGCCTTGAACGCATCTGAATGTGATGACTGGTTCGGAGTTTGGGAGGATACAAAAGTTATAATCAATATCAATCAAACTACAAATGCTGTACAGCTTACATTTGTTGACCGGTCAGATGTAAATGCCGGGGATCCCAACAATCCTGACAATGTCAGCTCCTACGATCCTGCAACAGGTATAATTAAATTGTTTTATAATTATGCAGGTGCCGGCGGATATAGAATTTTCTTTGTTGAATATACACCAAGATAAACAGGAGTAAATTCATATTATTAAGGCTGTCCACATGGGGCAGCCTTAATTTCTTTTATAATACCCGTTAAAAATATAGTCATGAAGATGAATAGTCTAAATCTCATTTTATCCTCTATATTTATATTATCGTTTTCATCAGCGAATTCGCAAATTTTCGTCCCCGGTTCGGAAGAGTTGCTTGCCAAATTGAGACTCAATGAAAGCAATGAGGGTATTCGACATACACAATACACAGATATTATCGGTGATCCGTATCTTTATAAAGATTTCCATCCGGGAGAAGTTATTTTCAAGACAGGTGAAAAATATAAAGCCGATATAAGATATGATATTTATTCAGAACTTATACAGATAAGGTATAACGATAATGTATTTGGCATTTCTCAAACCGGAAATATTTCACGGATAATAGTTGATACACTGACTTTCATTTATAATGAAATATCAAGGCCGGGCAAACAAAGTCCTTTAAGTAAGCCCTTCTGCTTCATTGTCAGAATTGATGGAAGATGTATGCTGCTTATCAGGAAGCATTTAAGGATTCAGGATCCTGAACCGCCAAAACTTTACCAGGATGCAAAACCGGCAAAATTTATCCATCTTAAGGAGTTATGCTATCTGAAAACTGAAAACAGTAATGCGGTAAAAATACAGAAAATCAAAGATTTACTCTCAGTCTGCAATGATAAACAGGAGGAATTGAAGCAATTTATAAGAACAAACAGACTGGATATCAGCAAGATTGAACATCTGGAAAAAATAGTTACATTTTATAATAATCTGTAATTCTGGATCATTTCGTTGAAGAGCCTTCAACTAATTTCAGAGTACCTTTCCGGAAGTTTCATTCTTCCTTAAGATAAATAGTCGCTGTCACATTTTTGATCTTCCGCCTTGTAAGCCGGTGATCGGATTCAAATCCGGTCCCCATAACTGTCTGATCTTCATTTGTGATCTTTATGAACCTGTCGGTATAAATCAGGTCTTTTTCCTGATCCCAGAAAAGCTGTTCGGTTTCGAGCTTGTCGCTTGATTCATTGACAACAACAACGGAATCCTTGAGCTCCCATAATTTCTTTTTGTCGATATACTTTGCATATTTTGAAAAAACAGTTGCGACAGGCTCGTCATGACTGTCATAAAAGAACACCTTTATACCCGATCTGAATTCGGAATAAGGCTGTTCACTGTTGTTATAGGATTCCATAATATCAAACGACATCACCAGTTGTACCTTTCCGGAATCAGTAAACACAGTTGTGGAATTTTTCGCGGTTATGGATGGAAGTAACAGGACATCATCTTTCTTTATCGTATCAATCTTCCTTTCACATGAGGACAGGTAAAAGACAAACGGCAGACAGGAAATTATAAAATAACTGAAAGTTTTTCTGAAATATAAGTGTAACATGAGAATTATTCATATTTCCTTTTCTGGAACCATAAATCATAAAGATTAAGGCTTGCACCCATTGAAAAATAATTCTCATTATGCATTAATGAGCCTGATCCGGATCTTCTGGTATAGTCTATAAAGAAATTTGCTTTCGAAAATGACCGTCTCATTGGCACTCCCACTCCGAAACTGATGCCAAGCTCTTTGATCTGTTCTCCGTTAATAAGCAGGTAGTTATCATCCATATGTGCACCAAGACGGTATTCTATTCTTTTGAGGAAACTGAAGTTTGAAAATTTTTCCGGGATATACTCAACTCCAAGTTGCATCGATCTGGTATCTGCAAGATATCCTTCGCTTCCGCTCAGGGTGGACTCAGACCATTTTGTCATACCATAATCGAATGCAGCTGTGAATTTATTCTTCTGCCCGAAAGATAATCCAGTCCGTATACTACCGGGAATGAAAGATTTTGAAGCATCGGCAGACCAGTTGATTGTGTCGGTAGTACCATAGTAAGTATACCTGTATGAGATTGCTTCGAAGCTTGTTTTGTATTTCTTTCCCGAACCCATCGAAGCGCCTGCAATAATAAAATAATCTTTTTTAAGCGGAAGTTCAAGCTGAAGCCCATAGTCAAAATTAAGTCCGCTGAGTTCGAGATTCTCACTGCTGTTATTGTTATAAGAATTATAATAACCCGTAAAATCAAACTGGTTGGTCCTGTTTAACGTACCAAAAAGCAGGTTGAGGTTTACACCGGCAGAAAAGTATTTGAACATCCTGATACCGGAGCCTACGAAAAATCTTGTAATTCCGCCTTTTCCTGCGTGAGTTTCAATATATCCGCCTGTGACCGGATCATAGCCGGGATCATTTTCACCAATTGCATCAGAAATTGAATAATAGCCGTTGCTGTATGTTGTAATTCCCAGTCCCA
>CAZWUB010000075.1:8455-17070 GCA_964637415.1 uncultured Rikenellaceae bacterium | reverse complement strand
TAATGTTTCATAGGCGCTTGGTTTGGTTAATAATCTATCCTTATTGGGACATGCCATGGCATGTCCCTACAACAGGGCGTTGCATGCAACGCCTGTCCAACGATTAATCCGGAACGTGTATCCGGGTAACCCGTATATCTTCCTTATTAAGACTGTATATCATCCAGACGGCATCGTCTTTGAAAGTCCCGTCATTATTCCATTCTGATAATCCGCGATGATAGCTTGCTCCTGCATCTTTATGCAGACCGGCATATCTTCTGGCTGACAATTCATCATGGATTGCATAAGGATTACTGAATGTTATTCCATCTTCACTTGTAAGCATTGCAAGAGGCCACCGGCGCGATGGATCAGGATTGTAAATAAGAATATATCTGCCGTCATTGATTTTTTGTCCCCATACCTTACCCATGCCTGAAATGAATGTATCAGGCTTTAATGGCTGTGTCCATGTTTTTCCTTTGTCTTTTGAAATTGTCACCCAGCGGTTTTTACCTATCCCTACAATTGCTCCATCCTTACGTTCAAAGAAACACATCGCCTTACCAAAATTATCAGCGCTTCTTTTAAGAAGCGAATCACCTTCCCAGTTCTGAGGATCATTCCACTTCATCCTGTTTTCCGGATCAAGAAGGTTACCATAATCCTGCTGAAGCAGAAAAAGATGATCGGAAAGAAGCTGATCACAGGCTTCTATGAAGTTCTTATCCTCAGCCGTTTTATAATCCGGCGGCTGAGTGGACACTTCTTCAGCAGGTGGTCTGAGGGTATAAACATCACCTAAAGAATGATCTGGCTTAAGTTCTCTTACAACAAGAGCATTTTTCCTCCGTTCACTCAGCTTTTCCTGGTTAATCCTTAATCCGGCTATAATAAGCATTCTGCCATTTTTTGCAAGATGAAAATACATGCGGAGAGGTGTTGAAATACCCTGAGGGAACATCTCAACCGGCTTTGTCCAGGTCTTACCGTCGACAGAGGAACTCAGAAGCTCCCTTGATGGCCAGGTATCCTCATCAACTTCACATGAATTCCATCCCGCATAGAGACGGCCTTTCCATGCCGCTATGTCGGGATGATGCTGATAAGTATAGCCATAGCCTTCGGCATTTTCAGGATGCTCCCTGTCAGACCGGATTACTGTATATGTTTCCAGTCCGGGAACAACAGGTAATCCACCTGTTGTGAGATCGAAATTAAGACTTATCAGCTCAGGGGCATCTATTATCAGCAGGTCGTCTTTATTATTCTCTGATGCTGCCTGTTTCCTTGAGGAGGTGTTGCATCCGGTAATTATAAATACTAAGAATCCAGCGGCTACGACAGAAATTCTCTTCATCATAAAAATATTCATTGCAGAAATAAATATTTAATGGGTTCATAGCAAAGGTATCAAAATTAATTTCAAGTATATTTGACTTCTTTAGCGGGATTTAAAATCAGGGCATGAACCTGTGGAATTCCTCTATATCAGGTTCTTTATGAACCAATCACGGGCAGTGTTAAAAAATGTTAATTAATACATTAAAGGTATGAAATTTTTACGGGCATTTTTATTTTCATTTGTTATTATGACTTCTTTTATTTCAACAGGATGCGGTGAGAATCCCAGGCTTTTTGCCGGCGGATTTACTAAGGGTGACGAAAAGGGATTGAATGTTTATGAGTTTGATAACAGAAGCGGGGAACTTACGCTGTTATCACAATCGGATGCGGGTCCGAATCCTGCATATTTCTGCTTTTCAACAAGGCATAATCTGCTATATGCTGCCAATGAGGTAATGGAATTCAAAGGCAAACCTGGCGGAGGCCTTACGACTCTGAAATATGATCCCGGTAAGGCTTCTTTTGAGAAACTTAGCGAAATGGTCATTCCTCATGGCGGACCTTGTTTTATTTCAATATCGCCTGACAGCGGATATCTTTTCATGGCCAATTATCCGCGGGGTTCAGTTGCTGTTATCAGACTAAACAAAGAAGGAATTCCGGAAATGGTGACGGATACCATATTATACAATCCCGAAAAACCTAATGCATCTCATGCTCATATGATACTCGGTGATCCTCAGGGGAAGCATATATATGTAACTGACCTCGGACTGAACAGGGTAGTGGTTTATAATTTTGACACTGTTAACGGAAAACTGATACAGCTTGAAAACGGAATTATTCCGGTAGCTGAAGGTTCCGGTCCACGGCATTTCACATTCAGTTCCGACGGATCAAAAATGTATCTTATAAATGAGCTTGGTTCAACAATGATGACGTTCAGCAATGATGCTCAGAGTGGTTTAAAGCTTATCCAGACACTTTCTACAAGAGGGTTCAAACAGGTTGATAAAAACTATTGTGCCGATGTACATATTGGCGAAAGCGGAGAATATATCTATGGTTCAAACAGGGGAGAGAATTCAATTGTTGTTTATAAGATCGGAGGAGACGGAATGTTAAATCTGGCCGGACACAGTTCATGTGGTGGTGACTGGCCAAGGAATTTTGTGATTGATCCTTCGGGGAAATTTCTCCTTGCAGGCAATCAGAGGTCAGATAACATTGCTGTGTTCAGAATTAACTCTAAGACAGGAATCCCCGATGGTCCGGTTGACAGTACAATTATGAAGGGTCCGGCATGCCTGAAGTTCTTCCCCTGATTTTAGGGGACAGAAATTCACGGATTCTGCTTTGTCAAAATATCTTTTAACCAGGAGAAGGTCTTTTCACGCATTTCCTGGGAATACCTGTTATAGTCATCGGGGATGAATATTCCGATCTTATCCTGATCGCCGTAAAGACTATAAACTCTGGTTGCTTCACTAACACATTTGCTGACATCATTCAACACTGCATCCTTGTCCATTGATGGCGCAATAATCAACATTGGTCTCGGGGCTATGCAAGCAAGTATTTCATGATAGTCGTAAGGTATCCTGTTCTCATTCCCGGCAAAAAATCCCAGACGGGGGATCAGTCCGTGCAGGTGAGATACTGCTTTTATACCTTCTGTACCTTTATCCTCTGTATTTGTCCTCATCGGTGTAAACCCGGCAACTGATACAACGCCCGCGATCCTTTCGTCCATTGCGGCTGCATAGAGGCCGACATTGGCTCCAAGGGAATATCCGGCAACCAGTATCTGTGATCCATCAATAAAATCGAGGTTAGAGAGAGCATCCACCGCTCCTCTGACGTCGGTAATCATCTTTCCCATTTTTGACCAGTGAGGATAGCGGTCATAAAAACGGGTCCCTTCCTCGATACGGTTACCAAAACCTATCATATCATAAGAAAAAAATGCAAATCCACTTTCAACGGCTGACCTTATAAGGGATTCAACCTGGTGATAAGAATTGAATCCCTTTGAATAATCATACTCATGAAGATAAATAACCACCGGCAGTTTGGTGGTTACCGGTTTCCCATTATCATCAGCAGGATAGTAAAGGTAACCGAACAACTGATCTCCAAATCCGTTATAAGGTGTTATTGCCATCAGTCCCATTGAAGGACCCGGACGTGGGCGTTCAAGGAAGGTGCCGAAGGTAGTCTCGCCTCTTCCTCCTTTTTCAAGAGTTAAGGGACCCGGGTTATAGACTCCCGCTGGCTCATCCCCGACAGCCCATTTCATTTTCTTTATTATTTCAGCCTTTTTGTTTTCCCATTTCCCGGTGTCACTTATAATATTACCATTATTATCTGCCAGCAGGTCATCGTTATTTATTTCGGGGTAGCTGCCAGGATTTATTTTTTCCCCGCTGAGGCCTAACCATTTATCAAAAGAATAATTATAGAATAGTTTGCTCTCAGGTTTATGATCGCTCCTTTTAAAGACAAAGTCGAAGAAGTCGATATAATCTTCCATATCGCGTGCGCATACGCTGTGAAGTCCGTATCGTGATCTGATTGCAAGGTTGTCCGGGGCGCCAAGGAATTCATAAACTTTTTTTGTAGCATGATATGCTTCCTCAATTCCCCATGGATTACTTGCACCTTCAGTTATGGCAGTACTGAGCATAAGGCCCCGGGGTGCAATAAGCGCCATAAAGAGATTCTGGTCAACCGGCAGCTTGTTTTCGCGGCCGATGAAGAATCTTAATCTTGGGTGAAGCCAGGCAGGCTGGGCACACGCCAGTAATGCAATATCTTCGATATCATAATTCTGTGAACAAAAACGCCATGGAACTTCTGCTCCGGTTCCTCCGCTGCTTGGAATGCATGCAGTGATACGTTCATCGAATGCAGCAGCCATAAGTGACAGTTTTCCATTACGGGAATGACCAGTGATTCCGATTTTTTCTTTGTCGACTTCCGGAAGGGTGTACAGGTAATCAATTGCCCTGTATGCTCCGAATGCTCTCCTCATAAGCCTGGTAAAGTCATACTGGCCGGCCCATATTTCAGAGTATTTCTCGGTATCATCTTTTATATCTGCTCCTGCATAAATACAGCCGATATATCCTCTTCTCACAGCGATCTGTGCCCATTCACGGTGGTTCCACTGTGTCAGGAATACAGGAAAAGGACCCTTTCCCGGTGGTATCATAACCTCAACAGTCAGTCTGGCGCTGTCTCCCGGGCCGAATGTCAGCTCAACCTGGCGGACAACAGTCTCGCCGTCTTTTTTTTCATTTAATACTGAAGACTTAAGATTTTCGGGTTTTGGGGGATAGGTGCCGGTAATATAATACTCAAGCTGTTCCTTCATCAATTCCCGTTTCTTTTTCCACTGTGTCATGGTCTTAACCGGAATATTCTTCCCTCCTTCGTCCAGAATAAGCGGATCAGGGAGAAAAGGGATGGAAGGCATCCTGTCGAAATCGGGAGGGAGTTCCCCGGTTCTTGCAAGCCAGTCGCCAAAGGTCTCATCAAGAAATGAAACCCTTCCGTTTGCGGTCCTGTCAGGAGGCAGAAGACTGACTATTTTTTCCAGGGAAGCTTTCTGCTTTACAGGGTCTGTAACAGCTACCGGAACACCGGATGAAAGATTTTCTGATTCTGGTTCCCTGCACGAATAAAATATAAGAAGAAGTGGGAATAACAGAAAAATAACTCTTAATAACAGCAGGTTGAGCATCTTCATAGATAAAAAATTAGGTCTAACAGTCTGATCACTTTTATTTAAACAATATTATAAAAAAAAGTGCAGCCGGTTTCCCGCACTGCACTTTTTCATCATAATATAATTTTGATTTTAAAGGTATGATGGAACCGCACATGATTGAAAATTATATTCATTACGTGTTTGCGTTTGAATTCAATCATGTGGGTTTCATCAGAAGATTATTGTATTGTTTCAAGCGGCGGTACGTTATTTTCGTATCCGTCGTAGCCGAAATTCTGGTTGAAGACCCCCATCTGAATATCAATCTCTCCTGACTGTTGCTGTAAAAAGGTACCCTGTCGGGGAGAGTATAATTCAGACGGTTACCAGGGTATCGCCCGTACTTCCTGTATCGTTTTTAGTAATACCGGTAAGGGATGGCAGTAACGAAATTTCTGTTTTTAGCATTAATTCAATTGTACAATTAAATATTCTTTGTATCATTAAGACTCAAAAGAGTGAAACGGGAATCATATGAACAGAAGCACTTTAATAAAAGATCTACAGACTGATCCCGATCTGCCCCGGGATGTATTGATAATCGGAGGTGGTGCCACAGGACTTGGTATCGCTGTTGATGCGGTCACCAGAGGCTATAAAACAATTCTTCTTGAAAAATCAGATTTTGCAAAAGGGACTTCATCAAGGAGTACGAAACTGGTACACGGAGGAGTCAGATACCTTGCACAGGGCGATATATTGCTTGTCGCAGAAGCCCTGAGAGAAAGAGGAATGATGCTCAGAAATGCTTCACATCTTACAGCAAACCAGGAATTCGTTATTCCGGCTTACTCATTATGGGATGTGATACTTTATACAGTAGGACTGAAATTTTATGATCTGCTGGCAGGCCGGCTGAGCCTCGGGAAATCATATTTCATCAACCGTAAAAAGACTTTGAGCAAGTTACCTCTTTTAAAGCCTGAAGGGCTTAAGGGGGGGATCGTATATCATGATGGTCAGTTTGATGATTCCAGGATGGCGCTTACAATGGCCGGAGAATGTGTTAAAAGAGGGGGGACAATTCTTAATTATTTTGAAGTAACCGGATTCCTTAAAGATGAAAAGGGTAAGATTTCCGGTGTAAAAGCTACTGACCTCGAAACAGGAACTGAATATCAGATCCGTGCGAAACTGGTTATAAATGCCACAGGTGTGTTTGCCGATACGATCCACAGGATGGATGATCCTTTGGCGAAACCAACAATAAGACCCAGCCAGGGGGTTCATATTGTACTCGATAAAACTTTTCTGGGAGGTAATTCGGCAATAATGATCCCGAAAACCGATGACGGCAGGGTGCTTTTTGCAATACCCTGGTATGATAAGGTTGTTGTCGGTACAACCGATACTCCGTTGAATGATATCACAAATGAACCCAAAGCTCTTGAAGAGGAAGTGAATTTCATTCTGAAAACAGCAGGGAACTATCTTACAAAGAAACCATCACGTGCTGATGCTCTCTGCATTTTTGCAGGGCTGCGTCCGCTTGCCGCAAATCCTGACAATCCCGAAGCCACGAAAGAAGTATCACGCAGGCATAAGATCACTTTATACCATTCAGGGCTTCTTTCAATTGTCGGAGGGAAATGGACTTCATACAGGCGGATGGCGGAAGAGACAATTGATAAAGGAATCAGGGCAGGGTTGATAGAAGGGAGGAAATGTGTTACAAAAACTTTCAGGTTTGTTTCCAACGGAGCTGAGCTGAAGTCGGAGAGGTTGAAGATCTATGGTAACGAGGCAGCAGAAATTGAAAAACTGATTACTGATAAACCTGAGCTTGGAGGACTGCTTGATCCAAGGTTACCCTATACCAGGGCAGAAATAGTCTGGATAAGCCGAAATGAAATGCCACTTAAGCTTGAAGATATACTTGCACGCAGAACACGGGCAATGTTCCTTGATGCCAGGGCAAGCTCCGCAATTGCTCCGGAAGTGGCTGAGATAATGGCCGGGGAGCTGAGCAGGGACGGGAAGTGGGCCGAAGCCCAGGTGAAAGACTATAACCAGTTATTGTTGAATTATTTATAAAAAACATACCAATGGAAAAATTCATTCTTGCCCTTGATCAGGGTACAACAAGTTCGAGGGCAATAGTATTTGATCATAACGGACTTCCGGTAACCGTTGCACAGAAGGAATTCACACAATTCTTCCCCAGTCCCGGAATGGTAGAACACGATCCCGCTGAGATATGGTCGACCCAGGTCGGAGTTGCTATGGAGGCAATAACAAAAGCCGGTATTGACAGTAAAGATATTGCGGCAATCGGTATCACAAACCAGCGTGAAACAACTGTGGTCTGGAACAGGAAGACCGGAAAGCCTGTCCATAATGCTATAGTATGGCAGGACAGAAGGACTGCCGGTTATTGCGACCAGCTGAAAAATGATGGTCACGCCCGTATGTTCCAGGAAAAGACAGGCCTGATAATTGATTCTTATTTTTCGGCAACAAAGGTCAGATGGATCCTTGACAATGTAAAGGGTGCACGTGATATGGCATCCGGAGGGGAGCTTGCATTCGGGACGATCGACACATGGCTTATCTGGAATCTGACAAAGGGGAAGCTGCACGTCACTGATGTTACAAATGCATCGAGAACCATGCTTTTCAATATTAATTCTCTTAAATGGGATGAAGATCTGCTAAAACTGTTGGATATACCGGTCAGTATTTTGCCTGAGGTAAAATCGTCAAGTGAAGTATATGGTGAAACAGCGGGTAATTTTTCCACATCTATTCCGATAGCCGGTATTGCAGGGGACCAGCAGGCAGCTCTTTTCGGTCAGATGTGCATAGATCCGGGGATGGTCAAGAATACCTATGGTACCGGTTGTTTTATGGTGATGAACATAGGAAATAAACCCATCGAATCGAAAAGCAGGCTTCTTACAACAATTGCATGGCAGGTTGGAGGAAAAACTGATTATGCTCTTGAAGGGAGCATATTTATAGGCGGGGCAGTTGTTCAGTGGCTGCGCGACAGTCTGGGGATAATTAAAAAATCAACGGATGTTGAAAAACTTGCTGCAAAAGTTGCCAGTAGCGAAGGAGTATATTTTGTACCGGCTTTTGCAGGACTGGGTGCCCCTTACTGGAATCAGCATGCCCGTGGTACAATAACCGGACTGACCCGTGGTTCGACAGCCGCTCATATTGCCCGTGCAGCTCTTGACAGCATTGCATACCAGACCCTGGAGGTCCTGCTTGCCATGAATAAAGATTCGGGGATTGATATTTTCGAACTCAGGGTCGATGGTGGGGCAACTGTTAATAATAACCTGATGCAGTTCCAGTCCGATCTCTTGCAGGCGAATGTGGTCAGACCAAAAATTACAGAGACTACAGCTCTTGGTGCTGCATATCTTGCGGGGCTTGCAGTTAATTACTGGAGTGATGTAAAGGAGATAAAGCAGCAATGGCAGGTGGATAAGATTTTTTATCCGGCAATTGGAGGAGAGGAGACGGGTGAGCTTATTGCGGGGTGGAAGAGGGCGGTCAAGGCGGC
>CAZWUB010000075.1:0-8355 GCA_964637415.1 uncultured Rikenellaceae bacterium | reverse complement strand
CTCGCAATGACGGTGTTACAATGAATATTATTAATTATCTAAAACTAGTAACCTATGAGTCAATTTTTTGCAGAATTTTTCGGAACGGCCATGATCCTTTGTTTCGGGAGCGGGGTTGTTGCAAATGTACTTCTGAATAAAACAAAAGGTAATAACAGCGGATGGATCGTGATAACTTTCGGATGGGCCGTCGGGGTATTTACAGGCGTACTTATCGCAGCCGATGTCAGCGGAGCACATCTTAATCCGGCAGTTACACTTGCCCTGGTATTGGCCGGCAAGTTCTCGGCATCACTTATGCCCATGTATATTGCAGCGCAGATACTTGGAGCAATGTTCGGCTCGGGACTGGCATGGCTGGCATATAAAAAACATTTTGATGCTACCGACGATGCCGATGCGAAAATGGCAGTTTTCTGTACCAGCCCCAACATAAGGAGTTACTGGTATAATTTTATCACGGAAGTTATCGGTACTTATATACTTGCACTTGCGGTACTTTATATGGCCAAGCCTGATGTTGGTCTGGGTGCACTGAATGCTTTACCTGTTGCTCTTGTTGTCCTCGGTTTAGGCCTCTCAATGGGCGGTCCGACAGGCTATGCAATAAATCCTGCACGTGATATAGGGCCCAGGATAATGCATTTCTTTCTTCCGATACATAATAAAAGGAACAGTGACTGGAAATATTCCTGGGTACCGATTCTTGGTCCAATGGCAGGGGCATCAATTGCGGCCGTTATGTTTGTACTGTTCGGTGGGGCATAACAACCGGATATGCGGTTGACAAAGAAAGAAATAGTAAGATTTATTATTACCGGGCTTCTTATAATAGCTGCGGCAGTTATTGCATCACTTACAATCGGCCGGGATATCTATTACGGATCGCGCGACCAGGGGTTATTATCATTTGCAATTGTCAATTTCTCGGGATATCTGTTCTTCCTGTTCATGCCCGTTGAAATAGCATTTATATATTATCTGTCAGGGGACATAAATATCTGGGCACTGAACGGAGTTGCAATTGTTACGGCGCTTGCTTCTGAGTCGATTGATTACATGATAGGACTTTCTTTCAGCAAAGATATCATTACCCGGCTTATTGGGACAAGGCGTTATTTAAAAGCGGAGAGCAGGATAAGAAAATACGGCAATCTGGTAATATTTTTGTTCAATATAACCCCGCTTTCTTCACCGGTTATTTCTCTCGCAGCAGGAATGATCCGACACCGTATTAAAGATGCTTTTATCTTCACTATATCAGGGCTGATTATAAAATATTTTATTCTTACGATGATTTTCAGGTAGGTTCGACCTCACCCCAACCCCTTACCCATACCACTTCCTCTCTCTCTGCAGATCAGTATTAAGGATTGAATATGCGATATTGGCATTCTCCACAACCTGGAAATCGAACATTCCGACACATGTGAAATCGGCACCGTTCTGAAATGCATGTCGTAATCCGTCTTCCGGTTTGATTGCACCTGCCGCGAAGACTTTATATGCTATCCAGGGAGTCTGGTTCTTTTTAAAGAAATCAGTCACTGCAGTATCCGACATACACCAGATATTGTCGTGAGCCATATTATGTTCAGGGCCATCCGGAGGCAGCTCCGGATTGGAGGGATCGATCGGGGTTGCCGACCAGTAATTATGATGATGGAAGGTTTTCATGAAGAAATCGACAGTGATGTCATTCCCGACACATGCTTCAAGCACCGCCATAGAATGAGCAGCTGTACCGCCAATTAATCCCTGATTCCTTATAAATTCTATTGGTTTGCGCAGATCATCGATCTTTTTTTCCCTCACTACCTGGTCGGCAATTCCTCCCATTACAAAAGCTCCCATAGCGCCATGGTCAATTGCCATTTTAATATTTGACAGATCTTCTCCTTTGGGATATGTCTGGGCAAGCCACTGTATCTTTCCACCCCGCTTCCAGTATTTCTCAAGGATCCTTATTGTATTCTCATCACAGCGGAAAATAGCAGTATTTATACCACATGCTTCACACATCCACATTGTTTCAATCACTTTTTCGTCGGTGAAGTATTTCTTAAGCCAGGTTGAAACATATATAAGATCCCTTGAATGGGCAAATCCGCTTATAAGATTTCCACCTATCATAACACGGCTGAGTACACTGTTTTTGATTTTACCGGCAGGAACCTGTCCTTTCAGATCTTTGACAGACAATACATTGCCAAGAGTCAGGGAAGCGCTGCTTACTGCATCGGTTTTTGCAGCGAGGTTTTCTTCTTCAAAGCTGATCCAGCCTCTTTTCCTGGCCATTCCGAAAAGGGCTCCTCCGAACAGCGGAAGGACAGCCAGGTTTTTTATCATTTCACGCCTGGAATTATCATATCCTGAGGAGACCTTAATATTATCGGAATCGGGAAATTTCTGATCCTTTCTTTTATTGTGAAGACAGATCATCTGCCTCTGAATGCTCCAGAGATAATCCGGTGGGAAGGCGGCAATGATTATCAGGATTATTGTCTCAATGAAGTTGTAGTTTATAATGTAGAAATGGCTTACGGAAGGTATTGATGATGGCATGAAGGGAGGATTAGCCACATAATACAACAATAATAAAAGGGCGCCTGAAATTGCTGCAATCCGGGTGAAAGCCCCTATGAACAGGCAGATACCTATAATTATCAATCCCCATATATTGAGGAAATCAACTATCTGAAGGGTTGTATTATTACTTATGAGCCAGTGAAAGAATCCCGAAAAAAGCCATTGAGATTCCATGAGGTAGGCAGACGAAGACCACCCCGGATTAAACAGCTTTGCTATCCCTTCGTACAGGAAATGCCATCCGATAACTATTCTCAGTATTGTAAAAAGCCAGACTATGATCTTGTTATTCTTCATTATATTAGACATTAAAAATATTTTGTTTCCCAGCCTTTACGGTAATCGCGGCGGAGATATTTTTCAGCTTCGGGGAAATTCGGGAATTCCATTTTTTCAGCATTCCAGTCCAGTCTGGTCCCCGGAACCCTTATTGCAACAGTTCCCAGGAGGATAGCTTCAGTCATTGGTCCTGATTGTGCAAAATGTGATTCAGTCTTCGGACCTCCGAGGCATGCCACAACAAAGCTATGGTAATGGTTCCCGGCTTCAAACTCCGGGATCTTATAATTAACGAATTTATCTTCAGGAAGCAGAACAGGTGTCCCTCCGTGAGGAATAAGCAGGGCGCCATCAGTACCGATGAGCATAGCTGATTCCGCCGGGTATTCTTTTCCTGCAAGCAGGTTCATAATTTCTGCAGGCGGATAAAACTCACCGTCGAACCATTCCAGGGGAAGAAGATCTGCATCGGTCATATCATTGCCAGGGAACATCCATGTTATATGATCGCCCTGGGGCCATACATCGGCCCTTCGGTCTGGGGCATTTTTCCATGATTCCTGTACTTCAGCCACTACCGAAACCGGAGGTTTGAGCCCGAGACCTTTCCAGACGGCATCAAAGATATGACAGCCGATATCGCCTGACCATCCGGTACCAAAGTCCAGCCAGGCTCTCCATTTTGTCGGGTGGTAAATATCAGGAGCCCAAGGTCTTGTGGGCGCTGTGCCCAGCCACAGGTCCCAGTTAAGATTTCCGGGAGCTGCTTCTCTCTGTGCCGGCCGGGGGCCGGGCAGACGGTAGTTTTCGACTGCTCCGGGTCGGTTCGAGCAAAGATATGCATGTTTGATCCTGCCGATTGCTCTGTCTTTGATAAGCTTTACACCTGCACGATCGCCGGGTCGCGATGCAACCTGTGTACCCAGCTGGGTTATTACCCCGTATTTAACAGATGCCTCTGTAAGAAACCTTACTTCAGCTACATCGTGGCACATAGGTTTCTGGCAATAGACATGTTTCTTCTTCCTTATAAAATTCCAGGCTATTATGAAATGATTGTGATCGGGAACTGTCACATTAACCGAATCAATATTTTTTTCCTCTTTATCAAGAAGTTCATGCCAGTCGGTATAGGTCCGTGCCCCGGGTAACGCCTCTGATGCTTTTTTCAGATTATCGGCATCAACATCGCAGATAGCTACAATTTCAACATTCGGGTCCTCCCTGAATTTATTTAGATCATGCCAGCCCATTCCTCCAACGCCGATACAGGCATGATTGAGTTTGGTTCCGGGAGATTTGCCTCCTGATGAGCATCTGATTAAAAAAGGCGCAGCCGCAGCAGCAGTTGCAGCCGTCCGGATGAATTTCCTTCTGGATTGTGAAAACAAGTGATTTTCCATGGGTTAAGTATTTATCAGTTTATTGGGATCCTTTTTCCGTTACTCAGACACCTGTAAAATTTACCCTTACTGTTAATAAGCATTTCTCCCGGCTGCCTGTGCATAATTCCAGCATCACAGGCTATTATCTTATTATTGAAAAAAGTAATTATTTCCTTTGTCACTGTGTGTCCGATCACAATATGGTCCATTTCATAAAATGTAAGAATTGAATCAATATGGTTCTCGCAAAAGCTCTTGTCTGTAAAATATCCTCTGTACCAGAGCGGGCCATTTTCATCATTCAGAAATGAGGGTTCTTCATTTTTTTTAATTGCTGAGAGTTCTTTTCCGACTATCTGGTTAGTAAAGATACGGTTGATCCTTTCAATTTTCAAGTCTCTGCGGATCAATTCAGTTGACAATCCGGCATGTACAAACAGTATATTATTTATGCTTATTATAACAGGTTTGGTACGCAGCCAGCTGCCAATTACAGAATTTGGGGAGTACAGATCACAATAATAACTGCCAGCAATATTTTCAACAGTCCTGTATTTCCCGCTGATATATCCCTGTGCTCTGCCCAGGATCATAAGTTCATGGTTACCAAGAAGCAGATGAAGCTTTCCCCCGGCTCTGGAAGCCTGTTTTTCAAGTCCGAATAAATGCCACAGAATTTCAGTTACATTATCCCCCCTGTCAAAAACATCCCCAAGAATTACAAGGTGACCCTTCCCGAAGTTCCAGTTCAGTTCATTATCAATGATGCCGTTATTCTTTAAAAGATCAAGATAAATATAATATTCACCATGGACATCTGTAATTACTGCTATACTGTCAACCTTACTGTATGTCTGTCTTGATTTTGGAGCTACTATAAAGGAATACCTGAGCTCATTGAAATTACTAAGCAGGTTGAATTTACCTTTAAATTCTTCATAATTTAAATATGTAAGTTCTTCTTCTTTTAACTGGCTGTTCTCTATCCACTTAATTCTGAGGATATCCTCCTCAAGAAAGATATATGGCCCGTCGCTGGTCAGGCCCGGATCTTTTATATCAGGATTAATACAATATGCTGATGCAGGAATATACACTGAAAGTATCAGGGAACAAATGACCAGGCATTGCTTTTTGATCCATTCCGCCGAACAAATAATCTTTTTCATCTGTTTCAGTTCCTGTTAGCTTTCCTGTATTAACTTTACAGTTATTTTACAATTTTAACGATAAATTATCAGAAAATGATGCATCACACTCATACAGTTTACAATCTGATAAAGAAATCGGTTCTGATCTTCTTATTTTATCCATATTCAGGTCTGATTGCTGATGAACCCGATCCATTATTCATGGCTGATGAAATTATAAGGATGGAACTAAGGTCGGATTTTTCAGAAATTCAGAAAGATCGTATTGAAACCCCTGAAGAACATGCGAGTGAACTTATCTATTATAATCCCGATGGCTCAGAAGTAAAGCTTCCAGTAGTTGTCTCGGTAAGAGGAAATTTCCGTAAGAATCCTGTTAACTGCAGTTTTCCTCCGTTGCTGCTTAATTTCAAAAAGGGAGATGTAAAGAATTCGTTGTTTAAGGGTCAGGATAAGCTGAAGCTGGTAACTCCCTGCCAGTCGGAGGAGGATGTAATTGACGAGTATGTGATATATAAGCTTTACAACGAGGTTACCGATCTGAGTCTAAAAGTAAGACTCGTTAAGATCCTGTACTTTGATACAGGAACCGGGAAGGAATTGTTCGAAAAGCACAGTTTTATTCTTGAAGATAAAGATCATGCAGCTGAGCGAAACGGATTAAAGGAGAAGGATTTCTTTCTCACTCCTTTTGCCCTGGAGAGGGAGAACTTTATGAAGCTTTCTGTCTTTCAGTATCTTATTGGTAATAAAGACTGGTTTGTAACATCCCGTCATAATATAATCATCATGTTGCCGGCCGACAGCACCCTGCCTCCCTATGCTGTTCCCTATGATTTTGATTTCTCGGGGTTTGTTAATGCACCCTATACAAATCCTCCACAGGGACCTGAGAATCTTCTTGTTGACAGGAGGGTATTCAAAGGATTGTGCTATACTGAGGAAGAGTTCAGGCAGGTTTTTGATTTTTACCGGAAATTACGGCCTGTTTTCAGGTCTATAATCAGGGCGCAGAAACTTCTTTCCCCTGAAAGCAGGAGACACATTTTAAGTTATATAAGCCAGTTCTATACGGTAATAAACACCAGGGATCTTTTTACACAGGAATTTCTTGATCATTGTGAGACAAAGGAAATGTATAATATTGCCGATTGAAGATTTAAATCACTGCTTAAAATTAACAGTCACTTCACCCTTATCCTGTAAAAGATCAATTTCTCTGGATTTGCCATTAACTGTAATTCTGTATTTCCCGAAGAATGCCGGAACGGAATAGATCCCTTTTCTGCCTGCAGTTCCGGATGTATTTGTCCACCACTCATTAAATATCAGGTTTTTGTAGGCTTCCCCGGTTTTGGTTATCGACCAGTCGCGGTTGTACATCGATGAAGCCGGTATCCAGTTTGAACCTGCCCAGAAGCCCCACATAAGGATACCGTCGACTGCAGGATGAGCGAAACATATTTTGTAATAATCGACAAGTTCCCGGGCATTCTGTTCCTCTTCCTGTGGTGTCATCGTCAGGACTCTGTCTTTCAGATATTTTGAGCGTTGTCCGGGCATATTGAATTCGGTTATTCTGATCGGAAGGTTAAATATAGCAAGGGAATCGAGGGCTCTTTTAAGCTCGTTCCTGTCAAATGTGTCTGAATGAAGATGTCCCTGTACGCCAATTCCTGCGACCGGGACTCCCTGTTTCAGAAATTTTCTTATGTGTGCCATATATTCAGGCAGTTTGTTACCGGTAAGTATGTCATAATCATTAAGCCATAATTTAGAATCAGGGTCACCGTTATGGGCCCATTGCGCCATAAGCTTTGTTATTTCAGGGCCCAGCCTGTCCTCGTAATAATTCCCGTGGATCATTTCGTTGTTGAGGTCATATTCAACAAATCGCCCCTTATAGCGTTTTGTAACTGTCTCAGCCCTGTTCTGAAGAGTCTTACTGAGTTCCTCATCATTCATCTCCTTTACCCAGGGTTGTACAAACTGCGGTATTCCCCAGAAAAGATTGTGCCCTCTCAGCGGAATGTTGTTTTCTTCGGTCCATTTCAGTATAGCATCAATAACCGAGTAATCCACTTCACCTTTCCGGGGTTCCATACTTGGCCATTTAACTGCATTCTCTGTCACTGCCGAATTGAAATTCTCAAGGAATTTCTCCTTATACTTAATCATATCAGTTTCCTGCCTGAAACTGCTGCCCAGACTGTTTGAAATTGCACATCCGAACCAGAATTCATGGCGGAGCTGTTCAACAGTAACCTTATCACCCTTCCTGGCTTTTACTGTAATAAATCCCTTGCGATGGTCCAGGGATTTGCCAGAATCGGGTGCCTGCCCGGTAACAGGAAGGGTGAAAATTATCCCTGTCAATAAAATCATTATTGCACTGAGGGTAATTCCCCTGAACTTGTGAATTGATTTTTTCATTTCTCAGATCTTATATTATTTAAAAATGAACTATCTGTCATGCATGGCAGGAACTACGTATTATAATACGTATTAAAAAACGTATTATAATACGTAGTTACATCTTAATACAATAACTCTTGCATGAATGTAAATGTAACTTATTTTTCACTTTTTCTGATTGTCGTCTGTCATAAATTTATTAATATTACTGAGCGATAGGATTTTTCATTTTCTCTTACTGTTTTTCTGACAGGCCATTATTAAAAAAGATCTGCATATGCAATTTTCAGAAAGAAATTTTAGCTGCCTGATCCTGTCAGTTCTGCTGGTTTTCCTGCCTGCAGGCTGCAATAAACGGGCAGAAGTGAACCCCGGGCCAGAAATGAGAGCTGTATGGCTTCATACCGGACTATTCAGTCCTGATGAGGGCAGAGCTGCCTTTCAGATGGACAGCCTGTTCACTCTTTATAATCAGGCAGGTATCAATAACCTTTTCTGTTATAATGCCCTGCCTGGAGAAAACAGTTTTAAGTATG
>CAZWUB010000074.1:0-17165 GCA_964637415.1 uncultured Rikenellaceae bacterium | reverse complement strand
TTTATGAACTCTATGAACTCTATGAACTCTATGAACTTTATGAACTTTATGAACTCTATGAACTCTATGAACTCTATGAACTTTATGAACTTTATGAACTTTATGAACTTTAGGCACTCCTCACCAAGTGTCATAAATTCAATAAAATAGGAATTTCCACAAAAAGATTTATTGTTAATAAGATGTTGAAAACCGTGATTAAAATGTTTACAATTACATCTTTCAGTTACCGCAGGGGTGGAGCATTAAATAGTAAATTTGAGGCTCAAAACATAACTGTAAAATCATAAAGGAAACCAGATGGGAAGGATAATTGCGATAGCTAATCAGAAGGGTGGAGTAGGCAAGACTACGACGGCAATAAACCTGGCTGCCAGCCTGGCGGCTCTTGAGAAAAAGATTTTGATTGTTGATTCTGATCCGCAGGCAAATGCGACATCGGGGATTGGGATAGACACCCGGCAGATGAGGAGTACTATTTATGATTGTCTTATCGAGAATAAAGAACCCGGTGATGCAATACTTGGGTGTGAGATAGAGAATCTCTCAATAATGCCTTCAAATATTGACCTTGTGGGAGCTGAAATTGAAATGCTTGATAAGCCTGAAAGGGAGAAGATACTGAAGAATGTGATAAGCAAAATTGAGAAGGACTACGATTTTATTTTTATTGATTGTTCTCCCTCGCTTGGTTTGCTTACAGTCAATGCACTTACAGCAGCTCATTCGGTCATAATACCGGTTCAGTGTGAATACTTTGCCCTGGAAGGACTTGGAAAACTGCTCAATACGATAAAGATAATCCAGAATAACCTGAATACTGCACTTGAGATAGAAGGATTTCTTCTGACAATGTATGATGCAAGGCTGAGGTTATCAAACCAGGTTGCCGATGAGGTGAACAAGCATTTTCAGCAGATGGTATTTAAAACAATAATCCAGAGGAATGTTAAGCTTTCCGAAGCTCCCAGTTTTGGTCAGCCTGCAATTCTCTATGATGCAGATTCCCGAGGAACAGTAAATTATCTTAACCTGGCCAAAGAACTTCTTGAAAAGGAAGAGGCGAGAGTTAAACAGGTTTAGAGGAATAATTACAAGATAAAGAATTGTTATGGCAAAAAAGAATGCATTGGGAAGAGGACTGGGGGCTTTGATTGATGGTGTAGAAAAGGAGATCCTCGAAAAGAAAGTTGAAGCCAACACAGATATTCCCGTTGATCTGATAGATGGAAATCCTTATCAGCCAAGGAGCAGCTTTGATGAACAGGCTATGGAAGAACTGGCATCTTCAATAAGGAAACTTGGTATTGTTCAGCCTCTGACTGTAAGGGAAACCGGAGCCGGAAGATATCAGCTGATTGCAGGCGAAAGACGTTTAAGAGCATCCAAACTGGCAGGGCTGACTCATGTTCCGGCATATATCAGGACAGCAGATGACCAGGCTATGCTTGAACTTGCTCTCGTTGAAAATATCCAGCGTGAAGACCTGGATGCTGTTGAGGTTGCGATTAGCTTTCAGCGCCTTATTGAAGAATGCAGACTCACCCAGGAGCAGCTTAGCGAAAGGGTGGGGAAACAGAGATCGACAGTTGCAAATTACCTGAGACTGCTTAAACTGCCTGCAGAGATCCAGCTCGGAATACGGAACAAGCAGGTGACAATGGGACATGCCAAAACTCTTGTGAATGTTGAAGATCCTAAGAAACAGATCACTGTATATTATAATATTATTGACGGGGACTTGTCGGTACGTCAGACTGAAGAGCTTGTAAGACATTTACAGACTGAAAAGATAAAAGATCCCGGAAAAACAAAAAGGAAACAGCAACTGAATCAGGACTTTAACCAGCTCACTGATCACCTCAACAAGATTTTTTCAGTAAACGTAAATTTCAGAATAAATGAACAGGGAAAAGGGAAAATAGTGATCCCTTTTGATAATACCGAAGAGATGGAACGCATTTTAGGCGTCCTTGATCGCCTGAACACCTGAAAATATTATCTTTATAGCGCCGTTTTACTGGTACTTCCGGTTTTTCAGGTAATGAAGGCGCATATTTTTATACCCATATTGATCGTTTCTCTGCTGTGTTGCAACCTCCGTTGCATCTCAGCACAGGATACAATTGCTGTTCCGGAAAAGGTTAAGAGGTTCCTCAAAGCCGATCCGATGAGAGCAACGATGCTGGCTGTTGCATTGCCCGGACTGGGACAGATTTATAACAGGAAATTCTGGAAAGTACCTTTCGTTTATGCTGGCTTCGGAGGCGCTGTATTTGCAATAACATATAATTCAACAAATTATAGTAAGTTCATGAAGGCTTACCAGGATTTCACTGACGATATTCCCCAGACAGATTCGTATCTCGAACTTATTAAAAATGCTGACCCTGCAACATATGACCCTGTGCTCCATCCTAAAACCTACGATGCTTCTGCGGCTTCCTGGTATACTGAAAGAATGTTAAGACAGGTGGATTTATTTAAAAAATACCGCGATCTTTCGTATATTGGCTTCGCTGCATGGTACCTGATTACGGTTCTCGATGCAAATGTAGACGCGAGTCTGCTTAATTATGATATCAGCGATAACCTCAACCTGCAGATCGAACCGGTTCAGATACCACAGGAAGGTTATACGTCTTTGGGAATGAATGTCAGTTTGAAAGTATTTTTTTAACCAAATGATGGGACGATGAGGATAAGAGATCTTGTAATAATAATTTGCCTTACACTGGCTGTAAATATTAATACTTCAGCTGTTAATGATACGATAATAATCAGATCGGATTCAACTACCGAAAAAATAACTGCTGATCTTGACAGCCTGGTGAACAGCTGGTATGTGAAACTTGCTCTGACGAATAAACCGGAACTGATTTCGGAAGATACCACAATAGTAATGTTTTCTGATTCTGTATATAAGGAGCGGCTTGGCAGGATTAATACGATAATCAAGCTTCCTTACGGGTCAATAATCAGGAATCATATTCATGTATATACAGTTAAGAAGAGGGAGTTGTTCAGTGCCATTCTGGGCCTGAAGGATTATTATTTCCCGATGATAGAAGATATTTTCGATTCCTATGGAATACCAGGGGAGCTTAAATATATGGCAGTAATCGAATCAGCTCTAAATCCGAACGCTGTATCCAGGGTAGGGGCAACCGGATTATGGCAGTTCATGTACAGCACCGGCCGCTCTTACGGTCTTACAGTAAATTCAGTCGTCGATGAGCGCAGGGATCCTGTAAAAGCAACTCATGCTGCTGCAAGATACATGAAGGATCTGTATGGTATTTATAAGGACTGGATGCTTGTTATTGCAGCATATAACTGTGGTCCGGGGAATGTAAACAAAGCTATCAGGCGGTCGGGAAACAAAAGGGATTACTGGGAGATCTATTACAGGCTTCCCAGGGAAACAAGAGGATATATACCCGGATTTGTTGCCGCCACTTATGCTGTGAACTTTTATGATCTGCATAACATAAGGCCACTTCCTCTTAATTTCCCTGTGGCAACCGATACAATAATGATAAATAAAGACATTCATCTTACACAGATATCGGAAGTGATGAAAATACCGGCAGGAGAACTCAGGGCTCTGAATCCCCAATACCGGACAGGCCTTGTCCCGGGATCATCAAAACCTCAGGCTTTAACCCTTCCTGTCAGTCATCTTGGTGATTTTATTGATCTGAATGATACAATAAGAGGTTATAAACCTGATGTATACCTGACAAATGCTGTCAGACTTGTGGATCCTTCCAGATCTACATATGCACCGGCCGATGTAAAAGGAAGGACAAAGCTGATCTACAAGGTAAAGGAAGGAGATAATCTTGGATTTATCTCGGAATGGTATCGTGTAGGACTCTCAGACCTGAGATACTGGAATAATATTTACCGTAATACAATAAGGATAGGCCAGAACCTTGCGATTTATGTCGACCCTGCAAAAGCCGATTATTATTCAAAGATCAATGGAATGTCTTTTTCAGAAAAGCAGGCCCTTATCGGGAAGGCTGTAACTGCCAATGTACAGCCACTGGCATCGCTTCTTCAGAATCAGTCTGACGGAGAATATATAACACACACTGTTAGGTATGGTGATACGATCTGGGATATTGTAAAGTTGTACGAAAGTGTTACGATAAGTGATGTACTATCGCTTAACGGTATTTCTGATCCTCAGAAGATACAGGTAGGGCAGAAGCTTAAAATAAAGAAAAAGAGCTGATTTTAAACGTTTCCGCCGGACACTGGTCTGGCGTATGCAAGGACATCTGCACCTGTTATTTCATCCCTGCATAGTATTATCAGCCTTTCGAGGACATTCCTGAACTCTCTTATATTGCCTGTCCACTCGATCTTTTGCAGCTCTTTTATGGCATCCTTCCGGATAACCTTTTTACTCATTCCATATTCCTTGCAGATCAGTGTATTAAAGTGATCAGCCAGAAGCGGGATATCTTCTTCACGTTCATTGAGAGTGGGTACATGGATCAGAATTACGCTGAGCCTGTGATAGAGGTCTTCCCTGAAAGAATTATTTTCAATCTCCTTCCTGATATTTTTATTTGTTGCGGTTACGACCCTTACATTGACCTGGATATCCTTGTCGGATCCCACCCTTGATATCCTGTTTTCCTGGAGGGCTCTCAGAACTTTTGCCTGTGCTGAAAGGCTCATATCGCCTATTTCATCAAGGAAGAGTGTACCTCCGTTAGCCTGTTCAAACTTTCCTATCCGTTGTTTGATAGCGGAGGTAAATGATCCTTTCTCATGGCCGAATAATTCACTTTCAATCAGTTCAGAAGGTATTGCAGCACAGTTTACCTCAACGAACGGACCTTTTGCCCTGTTGCTTTTCTCATGGATCTGATGGGCTACAAGCTCCTTTCCTGTTCCGTTGGCACCAGTGATAAGTACCCTTGCTTCGGTAGGAGCCACCCTGTCGATCATCTCCTTAACTTTTTGGATTGCTTCCGATTCACCAACAATCTCATACATCTTGCTTACCTTATTCTTAAGCACCTGAGTCTGTGTAATGAGTGTCGACTTGTCTGTCGCGTTCCTTATTGTAATAAGAAGTCTGTTCAGGTCAAGGGGTTTTTCAAGAAAGTCGAAAGCCCCTTTCTTTATTGCTTCGACTGCCGTATCTATATTTCCATGACCCGATATCATGATTACGGGTGTGATTGTTGATATTTCGGTAATTTTCTGAAGTACCTCAATCCCGTCCATCTTCTGCATCTTAATATCACATAATACTATGTCATAATTATTTGCAGAGAACAACTCAATTCCTGAAGCCCCGTCTTCTGCCAGATCAACCTCATGTTTCTCATATTCCAGGACATCCTTCAGAGTGTTACGGATTGCTCTTTCATCGTCAATTACAAGTATTTTTGACATTTGGTTTTAATTTGAAAATTTGTAGTTCCTGGTTATTTGCTCAGGGCTCAGAGCTCGGAGCTCGGAGCAAAATCTTACCACTCATCACTCATCGCTCACTGCTAAAATCTCACGCTCATCGCTTTCTTCCCCTGAGCTCTGCGCCCTGCGCCCTGTGCTTTTAAAACCCACCCCTACCCCTCCCAGGAGGGGATTCCGAGGCTGTTCTGTGCTCTGAGCTTGCTGTCAGCCGCTGTATCTCAGCCATTTCCAAAGCTCTTTCCAGGAGGTTTTCTTACCATACATGAGAATTCCCGTCCTGTATACTTTTGCTGCCATCCATACGAATGCAATGAAGGTTACCAGCATTAATGCCATCGACAGGATCAGCTGCCAGGCCGGTACACCAAAGGGGATTCTTGCAATCATAACAATCGGGGATGTCAGCGGTATGATAGAAAACCAGAAAGCAATTGAACTCTCGGGATTCTGCATCGTCCCCATTGCTACAAGAAGCCCAAGGATAATTGGTATTGTTACAGGCAACATGAATTGCTGGGTCTCAGTCTCATTGTCTACAGCTGATCCGATTGCCGCAAAGATTGCCGCATACAGGAGATAGCCGGTAATAAAGTAGAAGATGAATGACAGTATTATAAGTGGCCAGTTCTGGTTCATCGCATTGTCAAATATTTCAGCGAATTCCTCTATTTCAGATGATATTTCAGCACTCTGGGCCGGGGCTATTGCAGGCTGGCTGGACGACATCACATCCTGGGTCATGGTCTGAGTGATCTCCTGAACATCTGATTTGTTGAGCACTGTTCCTTTAACAACAGCAACTGCACCTATTGTAAGGAGAATCCATATCATGAACTGGGTGAGGCCGACAAGTGCAATACCTATTATCTTGCCCATCATAAGTTCTGCAGGTTTAACAGAGGATACTATTACTTCGACAACGCGGCTGGTCTTCTCTTCTATTACACCTCTCATAACCTGCGATCCGAAAATGAATACAAGCATATACATGAGCAATCCGCCGATATAGGCAAGCGCCATTGAAATACCAGTACTTGTTTCGGTAGTAATTCCGGCTGCATCAACAAGTTTGGTGGATACCGAAACATTTGTCCTTATCTGAGTGAGAATTGAATCGAGATTTTGAATATTATAAGTAAGTAGTTTCTGCCTTTCGATCTCTTTTTTCATGGAGCCGGAAATATGCTCAAGCAGTCCTATATCGGGCTGTTTTTTTGAGTAGAGTATCGGATTGTTAAGCGCTTCGGGCGACAAATAGAGAACCCCGAAATAGCCTGCCTCTTCAAATGTTTTGATCAGATCATTTACATTTGCGCCTTCCAGATAAATGAATTTCTCATTCTTTGTGTCGGGGATAATATTTTTAAAGATTGTCGTATTCTCTTCAACAATTGCAATTGTTTTATAATCCTTGTCTCCCGAAAGCATGATCACCGGTATCAAAATGACCATTGAAGCCATCAGCAGAGGTGCAAGGATTGTCATTATGATGAATGATTTCTTTCTGACCCTTGTCAGGTATTCCCGTTTGATTATTATAGCAGTCTTATTCATTGGTTTAAACTTTAGAGGTTTGATCGGTTTCGGCATTACGGGATTCTACTATCCTGATAAATATTTCATTCATTGAAGGAAGGGCCGGATTAAATGAAACAAGTGTTCCCTTATCAATTACATTTCTCAGAATATCATTTGCTGATATGTTTCCGGGTGTTTTAAGCCTGAGGCTGGTTTTTTCATTTTCAAACTGACGGCTGAGGATTTTGAACTGCCCGTTCTCCTCTACCCTTATATCACCACTTAAAACAAGGTCGTATTCATTGGCAGCCCATTGGTTCCGGATCTCATTTACACTTCCCTCAAGTATTGTTTTTGCTCTGTTGATGAGGGTAATATTATCACACAATTCTTCGACCGATGACATATTATGGGTCGAAAAGATAATTGTTGCGCCTCTTTCTCTCAGAAAAAGTATCTCATTCTTTATTGTATTTGCATTTACGGGATCAAAACCTGTAAAGGGCTCATCAAAAATTATCAGGCTTGGTTCATGAAGGACTGTTGTAATGAACTGTACCTTTTGCTGCATTCCTTTGGAAAGTTCTTCAACTTTTTTGCCCCACCAGTCGACAATGTCAAGTTTTTTGAACCAGTATTTTAGTCTCCTCATTGCCTCGGTTTTTGAAAGGCCTTTCAGCTGTGCAAAGTATAAAGCCTGTTCACCGACTTTCATCTTCTTATACAGGCCTCTTTCTTCAGGAAGATATCCGATCTTTCTTACATCTTCGGGAGTAAGTCTTTTCCCGTTAAGGAATAATGACCCTGAATCAGGTCCGGTTATCTGGTTTATTATTCTCAGAAGAGTTGTTTTTCCGGCACCATTGGGACCGAGAAGCCCGTAGATGCACTTGGCGGGAACAGAAATGCTTACATTGTCGAGTGCAGTAAGATTTCCAAACTGTTTAGTAATGTTGGTTGCTTCAAAGAGTGACATAGAGAATGTATATTACGAGTAAAAGAGTTGTAAATATAAAAAATCTCTGTGTAACTCTGTGTATCCTCTGTGTAACTCTGTGTAACAAAAAAAAGTTAAGAACTTACACAGAGATCCACAGAGGTTCACAGAGGGCCACAGAGAGCCACAGAGAGCTGAAGGTATGAAGCTTTAGTCGAAATACCCCCTCATTCTCTCGAAGAATCCCCTGTCGTTTTTATCCGGACGGGGTGTAAATGATTCTGATTCTTTAAGTTTCTCTATGATTCTGGATTCTTCTCTTGTCATATTTTTTGGTATCCAGACGTTAACATTTACAAGGAGGTCGCCTCTTCCATAGCCATTGACCTCGGGGAGGCCCTTGCCTCTGAGTCTGAGTATTCTGCCGGGCTGGGTTCCCGGTTCAATCTTTATTTTGACATTATTTTCGACGGTAGGTATTTCCACATTTGTTCCCAGGATTGCATCTGGTACACTGATGAAAAGGTTATATATCAAGTCGTTGCCTTCTCTGATCAGTTCGCTGTGTTCATCCTCCTCAATTACTACGAGGAGGTCGCCGTTTATACCGCCTCTCCTTGCTGCGTTTCCTTTTCCCGAAAGGGTCATCTGCATGCCTTTGGCTACACCTGCAGGGATATTGATTTTTATGATCTCTTCTTTCTGAACTATACCTTCGCCATAGCATGAGGGGCATTTCTTTGTTATTGTTTTGCCATCACCTCCGCAGGCCGGACAGACCGAGGTTGTCTGCATTTGTCCCAGCATAGTGTTTGTGATCCTTGTTACATGTCCTGTTCCATGGCATGTCTGGCAGTTTGATAAGCTGCCGGAATCTGCTGCACCTGTTCCCCCGCAGGCTGTACAGGCAACATATTTATTTACTTTTATTTTCTTTTCAGTACCTGCAGAGATCTCGTTAAGATTGAGTTTAACCTTAACTCTGAGATTGGTACCTTTGTTTACCCTCCGGCTTTTACGGCCGGATGAAAAACCGCCGAACCCTCCGAAAGCATCTCCAAAAATATCCCCGAAAGATGAAAAAATATCCTCCACAGTCATACCACTGCCTCCGAATCCGCCACCGTTTCCACTCATTCCTGCATGGCCGAACCTGTCGTATCTCGATTTTTTCTCATCATTCGACAGAACTTCATAAGCTTCAGCTGCTTCCTTGAAGTTCTCCTCAGCTTTCTTGTCGCCCGGATTCTTATCGGGATGGTATTTTAAAGCCTGTTTCCTGTAAGCTTTTTTTATTTCATCCCTGGTGGCATTTTTTGACACCCCCAGCACCTCATAATAATCTCTTTTTTCCATCTCCTGACTTTTTACCTGCAACCAGAGGCTTTTAAATAATGAGAGTAAAATTTATCATTCCCCTACAACAACCTTTGAATGTCTGATCACCTTATCCTGAAGATAATATCCCTTCAATACAACGTCCACAATTTTACCTTTCATATTCTCATCTTCAACCTGTACTTTGGCGACGGCATCATGAAGATCAAAATTAAATGCACAGTTCAGGGCTTCCACCTCTGTGACTCCGTTCTGTTTGAGAAAATCTACAAATTTTGTATGTATAAGGGCTATGCCCTCCCTGACCGCAGAATAATCTTTCGCATCTTCGGTATTCTTTAAAGCTCTTTCAAAATCATCCATGAATGGAAGTATCTTCAGCAGGATATTTTCAGAGGCATATTTTGAAAGCTCCATTTTCTCCCTGAGCGTTCTTTTTCTGTAATTATCAAATTCCGCTGAAAGACGTATATATTTATCCTGCATCTCTGCCAGTTTTTCTTCAAATTTATTATCGTCTGAGCTTACTTTGTCAGTGCTGGCTGACTCCTGCCCGGTTGTTCCTGTACTCTCATCTCCCGGTGCATCTTCGGTTACTTCAGTTTCCTGTGCCTGGCCGGCAGGTTCATTTAATTCGCTATTATCTTTACTTTCAGGGGATTCGTTCGCTTGTTCTCTGTCAGATTCCTCCTTTGCAAAGTTTTTCTTCCTGATCATCACTTGAAATTTTCAATTTTAATACAATTTACAATCAAATATTCTGCCATGGGTGGGCTGTTGACAAATTGGCAGGAAAGAAAGGTTCGGGGGTTCGATGGTTTGAAGGTTCGATGGGTTCGAAGGTTCGATAGTTCGAAGGTTCGACGGTTCAGGGCATATCCGTCAATCGAAGGAGTTATGGTAATATAAGTTTCCCCTCCTTGAAAAGGATGGGAAACTTATTTGCAATCAGTGCCGGTTGTGGGGTTTTTTCTTGATGAATTTATTGTTTTGCTGTCTGCCGTGAGGTCTGTTCTGCATAGGTTTTTTCTTTGGCTGGGGTAATAATTCTTTTATTTCAAGTATTCTGACCCCGTCGGTCATTTTCAGGCGGCCTCCTGAAAGCTGTTTCATATCGGCGATAATAACCTCATCGGCAACCTGGCTTCTGTTCCAGGTAACATATGATTTTTTCATCTGATTCACGATCAGAGTTGTAAGGTATTCCTTCTCTTCCCCGTCTTCCATTTCTGAAGCTGCATCAATCATCATTTCAATGATGCGCCCGTAATGAAGGAACCTGATATCTCCCTGTTTGTAGGGGATCTCATTTGGTTTTTCTTTGAATTTTGCGCTTTCGGGCATAGGGTAGGGGGAGTCAATATCAAGGTCAAAGCTTGCAATGAGGGCAAGATGATCCCAGAGTTTGTGTTTGAAGTCTCCCTCATCGCGAAGGTGCGGATTGAGATTACCCATTATCTGGATTATTGTTTTGGCCGCACGGTTCCTTTCATTCCTGTCCTCAATTGTTTTTATGTGATCAACCATTTTCTGAACATTCCTGCCATATTCCGGTAAAGCCATCCTTTTCCGCTGAGTATTATAATCGTATCCCATTACACTTAAAATGTTTACTGCAAAGCTAATAATTTAATGCGAATTTACCCTGTTTTTCCTGTGAACAGACTGGAAGGCCGTTTGTGATGACCTATAATCCGAGAAACTGGATTGCAATGCCGGAAAGAAATATTACAGCACCTGCAATGACATTGCTGTATTTTTCTACAGGTTTAAGGTTGATCTTGCTGAAACCCAGTTTGAAAACAAGAACCACCGACATCATTGTTGCTATTGTGACAACTGAAAAAAGCACAGAAACAATTATGGCTCCACCGATATTACTTTGTGCTGCAGGGTACATAAGGATCGGAATGAGCGGTTCGCAGGGGCCAAAAATAAATATGAGGAAGAGTATCCATGGAGTCGTTTTAACAACATCCTTCTCATGTATATGCAGGTGTTCCCTGTGGTGGTTGTGTTCGTGTACATGTTTTTCTCCTCCGGGATGAAAATGAGCATGGCTGTGCTTTTTGTCCCTTATAATGTTCCTGATACTGATTATCATATAGACAAGTCCGAAAGCAATAAAAAGCCAGGCGGCAATATTACCACGGAACGATTCTGTATCAACAAGCTTGTTAAGCGAAATTCCTACCGCGATGCCAACCAGCCCGAGCACAACAGAACTTAAAACATGACCAAGCCCGCAAATGAATGTAATGAACATCGTTTTCCTCAGGGTCCATTTTTTTGCCTCGCTCAAAACTATGAACGGCAGATAATGATCTGGTCCCAGGATTGTATGAAAAAATGCTATAGAGATCGCTGTTACGGAAAGCAGTGCTATCGAATCATTCATATAATTCCTTTAAGTTGAAGGTTCCCCTCGTTTTCTGCAAATATCTATAAAAACATCAATTCACCAACATATTTAAAAAAATTAGTGTTTTGCTTCTTAATCTTTTTAATCCATAAATATACTTAATTTATTGTATGTCTTTGTGTTACTTCGTGATCCCGGATATCAATTCGCGGAATCCTTCATTTTGTCTGCTGAGTAGAGATCTTGCGCTTTTAATATATTTCTTCATCCTCAAATAGTCATTCTGATCTGAAAAGAATTCCGGTTTATTTTCAAATTCAGCGCAGGGCAGGATATAAAACCTCATTCTTCCGTTTTCAACAGGGGTATAGACCCAGGTCAGATAGTAACCGGCATCTGAGATCACAACTGAACTGTCGTTTTTTGTCAGTTCGATCTTTACAATTGAGCCGCCATCGGTTCGTGGTTGCCGCTGGTTTGAAATGAAATTCCCCAGGGAGTATGCTATTGCTTTGTTTTTGAATACCGGATTATCTTTCTGCCAGATCATTTTCTGAATGACATGGGGGTGGGATCCAATAATTATGTCAACACCTTTATAAAAGAAGTAATTAGCCAGTTGTGTCTGATCTTCCGACGGAATTGTGTCATATTCTGTTCCCCAGTGAAGGGCTAAAATCAGAACATCAGGATTTAACTCTTTGGCTTTCAGTATATCTGCAGTGATTCTTTCCTTTTCGAGCATATTTACAATTACCGGGGGAGGTACTCGTATGCCATTTGTTCCGTAAGTATAGTTAAGGAGTGCAACAGATATCCCATTTATGTTAACGATGAGAGGCTGAAGGGTGTCCCTCGATGTAAGGTTGCGAAAGGTTCCTGTATGAGGTATGCCGATGCTGTCGAGTTTGTCAAGGGTGCTTATAATACCAGACTTCCCGCGGTCGGCGGAGTGGTTATTTGCAGTGAAAAGACAGTCTATCCCTGAATCGGTACATGCTGCTGCAAGCGCTGCCGGGGAGCTGAACTGAGGATATCCCTTATATGGAGGGCCGGCAAGTGTAACCTCCAGATTAGCTGCTGCGAAATCACATGAACCTATAATAGGTTTTACATACGTAAACACTTCTCTGTAGTCATATTCACCCGTACCAGGGACCCCGGCTGCTTTGATCTGTGAATCGTGGCCCATAATATCTCCCATGAACAGAAGTGATATCTTTTGTAAGGATGTATCCGCTTCCTGACCTTTCAGGATTGCAGATAAGCATAGCAACAGGAAAAAAGCAACTAATCCCGGTAATTTTAAAATTCCGGGATTATTCCTCATAAATACTGGTATGATCGATTTTATATCTGACATTTCAGTCGCAAAGATAAATTATTTATAACTTTGATATCCTCTTTGCATTTTAATTACACTTAATTGCAGGGTGTTCATGAAAAAAAGTGAAATGAGTCCGGGCATTAAAAAGCTCTCTGTTGCAGGTGCACTTGCTACACTGGGAATAATTTTCGGTTCCCTTGGAACGAGCCCCCTCTATACAATAAAAGCCATTATAAACGGTACTCCGGGAAACCTGAATGAGTTACTGATTTATGGCGGGTTGTCCTGCATCTTCTGGACTCTTACACTCTCAGCAACTGTCAAGTATGTTCTGATAGCCCTTAAGGCAGATAACAATGGAGAAGGCGGGATATTTGCACTTTTTACCCTTATAAAGAGCAAAGGTTCCTGGGCAGCTCTGCTGACAATGATAGGCGGAGCAGCTTTTCTTGCCGACGGGATCATTACCCCTGCAATCACATTAACATCCTCCATTGAAGGTTTCAGGCTGTCCAACCCGGCTATACAGGTAGTTCCGGTTGTGCTGCTTATAATAGGATTGCTTTTCTTTGTCCAGCAGTTCGGTGCAAACATAATCGGGAAAACCCTTGGCCCGGTGATGGCTATATGGTTTGCTGTTCTTGCGGCACTGGGAATTATACAGATAATAAAACATCCGGATGTATTACAGGCCCTGAACCCTGTCTATGCCTATCGTTTTATAAATGAATATCCCGGAGGATTCATGCTTCTCGGAGCTGTTTTCCTTTGTATCACAGGTGCAGAGATGATCTACACCAGCCTTGGAGCCAGCGGTATCAGAAATATCAGGATATCATGGCCCTTTGTTAAAACAGCCCTCGTACTCAACTATTTCGGACAGGGCGCCTGGGTAATGATGAACATCGGTTCAGCAGAGGTAGTTAATCCCTTCTTCGCAATAATGCCTTCGTGGTTCCTGATACCGGGTATAATCATATCAATTGCCGCATCAATAATTGCAAGCCAGTCAATAATTACCGGATCATTTAATATGTTTGGCGAAGCTGTTTCCCTGAATTTATGGCCGAAGATCAGGGTACTTCATCCGACAACAGTAAGGGATAATATCTACCTCCCCTTTGTTAACTGGTTCCTGTGGATAGCATGCAGCCTTACAGTGCTCCTATTTAAAGAATCCTCGGGAATGACTATGGCATACGGCCTTGCAATAAACATAACGGAGCTTGTAACAACTTTGCTTCTTGCATATTATTTGCTGCAGAAAGGATTGAATCACAGACTTGTTCTTCTCCTGCTTATGGCCTATCTGTTTATTGAGGGGAGTTTCCTTTTTGCAAATCTTTATAAATTCAGATCAGGAGGCTGGTTTACAATTCTTATCAGCTCGGTTTTCTTCCTTGTAATGTTCGGATGGTATTTCGGAAGAAAACTTAAAAACCGTTATATAACATTTGCGGACCTTGATAAATACCTTGATCTGTTCAGTGATCTCAGTAAAGACGAGTCCGTACCCCTGTTTGCAACGAACCTTGTTTATATAATCAGGGCAAACAGGGATGATCAGGTCGAGTCAAAAGTGATCTATTCTATTTTTCATAAACAACCTAAAAGGGCAAAGACTTACTGGTTCCTTCATGTCGACAGGGTTGATGAGCCCAACAGGTTTGATTACACTGTAAAACAGATAATACCGGGGATACTCATAAGGATTGATTTCAGGATAGGATTTAAGGTTGATCCGAAGATCAACCTCTATTTCAGGGAAGTCCTTGAAGATATGGTGAAAGCTGGAGAGATAAGCCTCGGGAGCAGTTATGATTCTCTGAGAAAGCACGGTTTTCAGGGCGATTTCAAATTTATTCTCATTGACAGGATCATGCTTCGTGATGTCAAACTTACAACTTCAGAAAATTTTATTCTCACACTTCACCTTATAGTAAGACAGTTAGGACAACCTGACGAGAAAGCTCTCCATCTCGATGCCACAAGCACTATTGTTGAAGAGGTGCCGATAATAATTGATCAGCCTGTAAGTAAAAGAATCCAGAGAATCTGAAAAAGCGGCCTGTTACTCAAATCTGTCAAATTAGAATTGATCACTGGTTTTTATTCCGGAATAAATTATGTTATTTTGGGGAAATGTAATTACCGGTATCAAAAATAAAAAATAAGATTATTCCATGAAGAAATTATTATTCGCAGCAGTTATCCTGTCACTTTTTGCAGGAATAGCCCGGTCACAGGTTTCCGGCTGGCAGGTAGCAGGTGACAGGATCACAACCCTTTGGTCAGCAGATGTTAATCCCCTTAATCCTCTTCCCGAATATCCACGTCCGCAGATGGTGCGAAACGACTGGAAGAATCTGAACGGATTATGGGAATATGCAATCACTGCTTCCGGAAATGCAAAGCCATCAGCCTTTGACGGAAAGATTCTTGTTCCATTTGCAATAGAATCGGCATTATCGGGAGTGGGTAAAAACGTGGGTCCAGATAATACATTATGGTACAGGACAAGATTTACGATACCCTCAAATTTCAGGAAGAAGAACATATTACTTCATTTCGGTGCTGTTGACTGGAAATCTGAAGTATATGTGAATGGCAGCCTTGCAGGTACACACCAGGGGGGCTATGATCCTTTCACCTTCGATATTACTTCATTTTTAAAGGGAAGCGGCTCCCAGGTTCTTGAACTAAAGGTTACCGACCCTGTCGATAAAGGTGTTCAGCCAAGAGGGAAACAAGTACTCAAACCATCCGGAATATGGTATACTTCAGTTACGGGTATCTGGCAGACCGTATGGATTGAAGCCGTTCCAAAAACATACATCTCTTCAACAAAACAGGTTCCGGATATAGATAAAGGTATCCTCAGTCTCGAGGTTTCTGTTCAGGATCCACTGCCCGGAGATATGGTCCATGTTTCAGCATGGGACGGAACTGCAATAGTCAGCGAATCTGAGGTTGCTGCCGGGACAAAGATTGAACTTCCGGTAAGAAACGCTAAACTCTGGTCGCCTGACAATCCCTTCCTGTATGATCTCAAAATCTCAGTTAAGAGAAAAGGTAAGGTGACTGATGAGGTTAAAAGTTATTTTGCAATGAGGAAGATCTCAATGAAACCTGATGTTAATGGTTTTCTCAGGATGATGCTTAACAACGAATTCGTTTTTCAGTATGGCCCTCTTGACCAGGGATGGTGGCCCGACGGACTCTATACCGCACCAACGGATGAGGCTTTGCTGTTCGATATAGTCAAGACCAAAGAGATGGGATTCAATACAATCCGCAAGCATGTAAAAACAGAACCGGCACGCTGGTACTATCATTGCGACAAAACAGGAATGCTGGTCTGGCAGGATATGCCCAGCGGTGATATGGGAGGAGGCCAGTGGAATACCCGTCCGGGAATGGAAGGTGGCTCTGACAAGACGAGAACACAGGAATCCGAACAGATCTACCGCACGGAGTGGAATGCTATTATCGATGATCTGTTCAATTTCCCATGCATAGTTGTATGGGTTCCGTTTAATGAAGCCTGGGGTCAGTTTAAAACTGTGGAGATAACGAACTGGACAATGCAGAAAGATCCTTCACGACTTGTAAACAGCGCCAGCGGAGGGAATTTTCATGAAACAGGACATATACTCGACCTGCATAATTATCCGGGTCCCGTTATGGCAAAACCGGAGATCTTCGGTACAAAGCAGGCTATTGTGCTCGGAGAATTCGGAGGACTGGGCCTTCCCCTTGAAAGCCATACATGGCTCGATAAGAATAACTGGGGTTACAGGACTTTCCAGAATGCCGATACACTATTCAAAACATATTCCGGATACCTTGAGCAGATAGTTCCTTTCATTAAAAGAAGCCTTTCAGCTGCAATTTACACCCAGACCACCGATGTGGAAATTGAGACTAACGGGCTGATGACATACGACAGGAAGGTAATAAAAGTACCGGAACAAAAATTAAAGGCCGCTGCACAGAAGATGTACGATGCGGCGAAAACAGTTAGATTCAAATAGTTAATCTGGAACTTTTTATTCCATGTTTCAGATTCCAGGTTTCAGGTTGGTTGATATCCGGTGTTCAGTAGTCGGTAATCGGTAAGCGGTAATCGGTAAGCGGTAATCGGTAAGCGGTAATCGGTAAGCGGTAAGCGGTTAGACCGAATACCGAATACTGAATACTGAATACCGAATACCAAATCCTTTAAACCTGGAATTTTTGTA